>NZ_JAVRIC010000003.1 GCF_031846245.1 Banduia mediterranea
AGCCTTAGGCCGCAAGCTCACGCAGGACGTAGTTCAGCACGCCGCCGTGCTTGTAGTACAGCCATTCCTTCGGTGTATCGATGCGCACCCGCGCCTTGAAGCTGACAAGCTCGCCATCGGCCTTCTTGGCATTGACCGTGACTGCCGGTGCACCGTCGACGAGCCCTTCGATGTCAAAGATCTCGTTGCCGTCCAGACCCAGCGAAGCGGCGCTCTGGCCATCCGTGAAGTTCAGCGGCAGCACGCCCATGCCGACCAGGTTGGAACGGTGGATGCGTTCGAAGGATTCGGAAATGACTGCCTTGACGCCGAGCAGGATCGTACCCTTGGCCGCCCAGTCCCGCGAGGAGCCGGTGCCGTATTCCTTGCCGGCCAGCACCACCAGCGGCACACCGTCTTCGGCGTACTTCATGGCCGCGTCGTAGATCGGCATCGGGTCGGAGGCTCCGCCGTTGAGATGGCGCGTGAAGCCGCCTTCCACGCCCGGGACCATCGCATTCTTGATCCGGGTGTTGGCGAAGGTGCCGCGCATCATCACTTCGTGGTTGCCGCGGCGTGAGCCGTAGCTGTTGAATTCCGCGACCGGCACACCGTTGTCGACCAGATACTGGCCGCCCGGGGAATCCTTCTTGATGTTGCCGGCCGGGGAGATGTGATCGGTGGTGATCGAGTCGCCCAGCAGCGCCAGGCAGCGCGCGCCGGCGATCGGCTGCACGCCCGGCGCTTCCTTGGACATGCCGACGAAGTACGGCGGGTTCTGCACATAGGTCGAGGACGAATCCCAGGGGAAGGTCTCGGACTTGGCAACCGAGATCGACTGCCAGCGCTCGTCGCCCTTGAAGACTTCACCGTAGCTCTGCTTGAACATGTCGGCGTTGAGGCAGGCGGCGACCGTGTCCTGGATTTCCTTGGTGGTCGGCCACACGTCCTTGAGGTAGACCGGCTGGCCATCGCTGCCGGTGCCGATCGGGTCGGAGCTGAGGTCCATGTTGGTGCTGCCGGCGAGCGCATAGGCGACGACCAGCGGCGGCGAGGCGAGGTAGTTCATGCGCACGTCCTGGTGGACGCGGCCTTCGAAGTTGCGGTTGCCGGAGAGCACGGCGGACACCGACAGCTTGTTGTCGTTGATCGCCTGCGAGATCGCCTCATTGAGCGGGCCGGAGTTGCCGATGCAGGTGGTGCAGCCGTAGCCGACCACGTTGAAGCCCATGGCTTCGAGATCGTCGAGCAGGTTTGCCTTGATCAGGTAATCCTTGACCACCTTGGAGCCGGGTGCCAGCGAGGTCTTGACCCAGGGCTTGACCTTGAGACCCTTCTCGCGCGCCTTCTTGGCGACCAGGCCGGCGCCAACCAGCACCGCCGGGTTGGAGGTGTTGGTGCAGGAGGTGATGGCGGCGATGACCACCGCGCCATCTTCCAGCGTGAACTCGGTGCCGTTGTCGTTGACCTTGGCGGGGCCGGCGGACGGGCGCATCTTCTGCTCGGCCTCGAACGCCTTCTTGAAGTTGGCCTGCACGTCGGTCAGCAGCACGCGGTCCTGCGGGCGCTTGGGGCCGGCCAGCGAGGGCAGGATGGTCGAAAGGTCCAGGTGCAGCACGTCCGAGTATTCGGCTTCCGGTGCGTCCGGCGTCCACCACATGCCCTGCGCCTTGGCGTATTCCTCGACGAGCGCGATCTGCTCCTCGGGGCGGCCGGTCAGGCGCAGGTAGTTCAGGGTTTCGCTGTCGATGGGGAAGATGCCGCAGGTCGCGCCGTATTCCGGCGCCATGTTGGCGATGGTGCAGCGGTCGGCGGTGGCAAGGTTGCCCAGGCCCGGGCCGAAGAATTCGACGAACTTCTCGACCACGCCGCGCTTGCGCAGCATTTCGGTGACGGTCAGTACCAGATCGGTGGCGGTGGCGCCTTCGGCGAGCTTGCCGCTCAGACGCACGCCGATCACTTCCGGCATCAGCATCGACGAGGGCTGGCCCAGCATCGCGGCTTCGGCCTCGATGCCGCCGACGCCCCAGCCGAGCACACCGATGCCGTTGACCATGGTGGTGTGGCTGTCGGTGCCGAAGCAGGAATCCGGGTACACCACGCCGTCCTTCTCGAAAACGGCGCGGGCGAGGAATTCTATGTTGACCTGATGAACGATGCCGGTGTCCGGCGGCACCACCGCGAAGTTGTCGAAGGCTTCCTGGCCCCAGCGAAGGAAGGCGTAGCGTTCCTTGTTGCGCTGGAATTCGAGCTTGGCGTTGAGATCGAAGGCGTCGTTGCTGCCGTAATGGTCGACCATGACGGAGTGATCGATAACCAGTTCGGCCGGGCACAGCGGATTGATCTTCTTGGGGTCGCCGCCAAGGTCCTTCATCGCATCGCGCATCGCCGCGAAATCGACCACGCAGGGCACGCCGGTGAAGTCCTGCAGCACCACGCGCGCCGGCATGAAGGCGATTTCCTGCACCGGCAGTTCGGCCAGCTTGGCGGAAGCGAAAGCCTCGATGTCGGACTTGGTGACGGTCAGATCATCCTCGTTGCGCAGCAGGTTCTCGAGCAGCACCTTGTAGGAGTAGGGCAGGCGCGAGACATTGAACGTCGGCTCCAGGGCCTTGAGCTTGTAGTACGTGTACGACTTGGTTCCAACGTTCAGCGTGGACTTGGCCTTGAAGCTGTCCGTCATGGCTTCTTTCTCCAGATATTCAATGTGGCTGGCGGGACGATCGATGGCCGCCGGCAGCGGCGGTGCAGCGGGCACGGATTATAGCAAAAGCGCTTGCAGGCTCATGGATTTTCGGGCTACATCCATGATTCGATCTGATCGCGGCTTGCAGCGTCGGCGAATGTCCCGGCGCCTGCCGGAGTACAGGGATGAATGTCGCCGAGATGGTTCTGGGTGCGGGCGCACTGGGCACGGCGGCCTTCGGCATCGTCGAAGCGTTCAAGTGGTCGGCCTTGGGAAAGGCCGGATTCGAGCGACTCAAGAGCATGCCTGGAGAAGCATTACTTCACTCCTTATCAACCTCGTATGGAACGGATTTCGAGTTATTTCTACGTGCACGGCATCGCAACCCCGAAGGCGTTGGAGAACTGCGACGCAGTCTGCGTCAGGGGATGCGCATCGGTTTGAGGCCGGGACCGGCGCCCGCCTTGGCTGCGCAAGTCGGCACCGTGGACGCGGCAGAATTGACTCTTGTGGCTGAGCGGCTGATGCACGGAGGCCCACTCGACGATGCATCGCGAACCGTGCTCGGGCGTTATGAACTGGCCGTGGACGCGCGGATCGATGCCGGACTGACGCTGGCGATCGATGGCTACCAGGGCGCGATTCGCGCCGCCGCCTCCTTATCTGCGCGTCAGAGGCACACACCGATGAATTGGAGCCGCAACCCGACCAGGACAACGAGGATGCCTGGCAGGACCTCTGGTTCTACTCCAACCCGATATTTATCGAATTGCTGGAAAGCGAATGAACCGGCGCCCCCGAAAGCGACGCTCAGAGGCTGCTGTCGCGTGATGCCGAGAAGGACTGGCTGGCCGGGAAGCCGCGCTTGGCGCCGCTGCGCAGCCTGCGCGGGTGTTGTTGAGCAGCCCTGGATACCGCTGGGTTCACCCACACGTTTGGTCGCGGCGATGAGCTGAAATCCTCGCCGTTTGCGTCTGTCATGTCAGGAACCGATGGGCAGGGGGCAGACTGTAGTGCTTCCGGCAAGGCCAGGGACACCGCCGCGACCCTGTTGTTGCAGGAACCGGCGCCGCCCGAACTCGGCTGGAGTTCGACGGGCTGGGCGTGAGCCCGATCGCCAGCGGATGGTCGGCCATTTGCGGACCGGGGTGCGGCGTGGGCTATCAGGCGCGGATCTCTGCGCCGCCCAGGCACTCCTGGCCGTCGTACAGCACCGCGTACTGACCGGCGACCGCGGCCCGCTGCGTCCGCTCGAAGCGCAGTTCCAAGGCGCCGTCCGGAAGCTGCGTGACGGCGCAGGCCTGCAGCGCCTGGCGATGGCGGAGCCGTGCATGCAAGCGCTGCGGCAGCGGCTCCGGCTGCCGGATCCAGTGGAATGGGCGCGTGCGCACCTGCGTGCTCATCAGTAGCGGATGCGCCGCATCCTGGGAGACCTGCAGCCGATTGCCGGACGCATGCTTGGCCACGACGTACCAGGGTGCGTCACGCGCGCCGCGCACGCCGCCGACCGACAGGCCGCGACGCTGCCCCAGCGTGTAGTAACTCAGCCCCTGATGCTGGCCGATGACCTGACCGCTGTCGTCGACGATCGGTCCCGGTTGCGGTTTGAGATAGTGCGCCAGGAACTCACGAAACGGACGCTCGCCAATGAAGCAGATGCCGGTGGAGTCCTTGCGTCGGTGGTTGGGCAGGCCGGCCAGCGTCGCCAGTTCGCGGACCTTGGGCTTGGGGATGCCGCCAATCGGAAACAGCACGCGCGAGAAGGCGGCACGATCCACGGCGGCCAGGAAATAGGTCTGATCCTTGTTGTCGTCGGCCGCGCGCAGCAGGCGCGGGCCATCGTCGGCCGCTTCCAGGCGCGCGTAGTGTCCGGTGGCCACGAAATCCGCGCCCAGGCGCGTGGCATATTCGAGGAACGGCTGGAACTTGACCTCGCGATTGCACAGCACGTCCGGGTTCGGCGTCAGCCCGGCCTCGTAGTCGGCCAGGAACCTGGCGAACACGCGCTCGCGATATTCGCGTGAGAAATCCACGCGATGCAACGGAATCTGCAGTTCGTCGGCGACCTCGCGCGCGGACTGGAAATCCTCGGCGGAGCTGCAATAGGCCTGCTCGTCCTCGGCCCAGTTGACCATGAACAGACCGGACACGCGGTAGCCTTGACGCTTGAGCAGCAGCGCGGAAACGGCGGAGTCGACGCCGCCGGACAGGCCGACGATGACGTGGGGAGCGGGGGCGGACAAGATGCGGTTCTTGGGCGGTGTTGGTGTGCTCAGTAGTGATAACGGCATTGCGCAAGCAGGATCGCCTGTTCGGTGATCTTGTAGACCAGACGGTGTTCGCGGTCGATGCGGCGTGACCAGTAGCCGGACCCGTTGTGCTTCAGTGGCTCCGGGTCGCCGAGGCCTTCGAATGGTTGCCGTTGTATGTCCCGGATCAGCGCGTTGATGCGTTTGAGCGTCTTCCTGTCAGTCCGTTGCCAATACAGACAATCGTCCCAGGCGTGTCGCGCCCACGACAGATTCATTCTTCGAGCAGCTCACGCGGAGTCGCCTGTCCGGATTCGATGTCCGCGATGGCTTCGTTCAGGCGCTGGGCGTTGTGCGGGCTCGCCATCAGATACGCGGTTTCCTCGTAGGCCTGGAAGTCCTCGAGGCTGATGACGACCGCCGGTTTGCCGTTTTGCCGGGTGATCAACACCGGTTTGTGATCGTCGTTGACTTTGTCGAGCGTCCGCGCCAAATGGCTGCGAAACGCCGAGTAGCTGATTGCGTCCATTGTGTTCGGCCGTGTGTTCGCGTGAAAGCTGGCCGGCATTGTACTTATTTCTGTACGCCCGTGGCCGCGAGGCAGATCACGCGGCCGGGTCGATTCAAGACGTCCGGACGCTCACTACATCGCGCGCTGAAGCGCCGTTGCCGATGACCAACAGAAATGTGCGGTATAGGTCGCCGCGGCGCGCGTATCGAGCTTGTCTAACGGCCATGCCGCCAAGCGGTACCCCGCCGCGCGTGATTCAGGTTAAAGAGCGGGCAGACTGGCGAAATCTGTCTGGTGTTGCACCAGATTCAGCGGGTAGCGGTGGCCGGACAGGTAGTCGTCGATGGCGCGCAGCACCATCGGGCTTCGGTGGCGTTCGATCTGCTTGCGGATCTCGGCCTCGCTGAGCCACATGCTCCGCAGGATCGCCTTGTCCAGCTCGCGATCAGGGCGTTCGCTCAGCGCGCGGCCGATGAACATGAAGCGGATGAAGGTGTAGCCGAGTTCCGGCGGCTCGTACTCGTAGATGCCGAGCAGATCGGTCAGCTCCACGTCCCAGCAGGTTTCTTCCAGGGTTTCGCGAATGGCGCCGGCAAACAGTGTCTCGCCGCGTTCCCAGTGACCGGAGGGCTGATTGATCACCGGCGCGCCGTTGACACGCTCCTCGACCATCAGGAAACGCCCTTCCTTCTCGACGAGTACGGAGACCGTGACATGCGGGGACCAACTCATGGCTTCGCGGTTCCTCGTGTGCGGAAGTGGTAGTAGCCTTGATTGTCGGGGCGGCCCAGGCCGCGCAGCAGGTTCTGCAATTGTGGCTCCGTGCCCGGCTTGGCCTTCAATTGCAGATGCAGATCGTATGCACCCTCGGCGTCGAGCGTGCCTTCGCCGGATACATCCAGCGTACCGTCCACGGTGGTGATCGCGGCGTGCTGTGTGCGGCCCTCGGTGCTCAGGATCGCGCGAAAGCTGCCCAGGGCCAGCGGCGTGCGGCCGAACTTCCATTGCAGGCTGCGCAGGTCGAGCTGGCCATCGATCGCGGTCGGCAGGCGTCCGGCAAGGTCGAGTGCGCGCAGGTCCAGCGAGAAGCGTCCATCGATCGGCAGGTAGCCGTAACCGGAATTGCGCAATACGTCGGGCAGGGCGGCTTCGAGTTCCAGATCGCTGACGCTGAGCGCGCCCAACGGCGAGATCCGAAAATGTCCCTGGCCGTTGACATCGCCTTCGCTGCGCAGCGACACCGAGACCTTGGCCAGCAGCAGCCACAGCGGTTGCAGACGCCATTCCAGCGGGCCCGCCAGCGGACGGCCGCCGGCACTGACGGTGGCGACACGTCCGTGGCTGAGCGTGCCGTCGAGGCCGTCGAGTTCCACGGCGATGCCGTCGGGTTTGAACCATTGCCACAGATTCGCTGCCGGTGCCGCGCCCACCAGGGTGACGAGGAAGGCGACCAGACCGAGCACGATCAGCCAGCGCAGCTTCATCGCGCCCGTTCCAGAGAGAGACGGGCATTGACCACGCCGGCGCTCTCGTTCTCGATTTCGGCGGACACCACTTCGAGCGCGTAGCGCTTCTTGAGCTCGTCGATCCAGCGCACCAGGGCGTCGAATGACACGGCTTCGAGCCAGACGCGGACAGTGTCGTCGCCATCCGGCTGGATACGCGTTAACGGTTTGCCGAGGGTGCTGTTCTTGCCGGCCTGGTCCACCACCGACAGCAATGATTGACCGGCGCCGATGACCGCTGTGGCTCCGCTGCGCGGCGCGCCGGGGCCGATCTGCGCAGCCAGCACTTCGAGGCGCTCGGCCGTGGCTCGGGCCTGTTCGAGCCGGTCATGTGCGTTGCCATGGGCGGTCGCGAGCGGCTCCCACACGGCCAGATAGAGAATCGTCAGCAAGACGACGATGCCGCCGATCAGCAGGATTCGGCGATCGCGTGATTCCAGCGCCTGATAGTGACCCAGCAGTTCGCGCAGGGATTCGTTCATGACACGGCCGTGAGCTTGAGGCGGATCTGTACGCCGGAGCTGCCGGCATTGGCCGACTCCACTTCCATCGCCACGTCGGTCTGCTGCCCGAACCAGGCCCGCAACGTTTCCAGGGTCTGCAGATCGGTGCCGGTCATGTTCAGATACAAGGCATTGTCGCGCCACTGCAGGCCGCGCAGCGACAGGCCTTTCGAGGCGTTCATGCCAGCGGCGAAGCGCTGCATCAGGAACAGCAGTCCGGTGTCGTCGCCACCCTGCAGGCGCCGCAATTCCGCGGCGATCATGGAATCGAGATTGATCGCCTCGACACGGGTCTGGCCGGGAAACAGCTGGCGAAATCGTTGCAAATTCGCTTCGACCTGCGCGTCCGCGGCCGCGCCGATACGCAGCAGGTCGACGACGCCGCCGATCGCCAGGACCAGAAGACAGGCCGCCGCCAGCACGGCCGCGCGCCGCCACGGCAGCCAGGCACGGCGCATGTCCGAGGCCGGCGCATAGTCACCCTGCAACAGATTGATGGCATTGGCCGCTTGATGATGCCGGACCAGTGCGTCGAGAGCGGCACCGAACTCGGGAACCACGTCGACGCTGCGGCCCAGGGCCGAGAAGTCGGTCGCGACATCGCGCGGCGTGATGATCTGCAGACCCAGAGTGCGTTCCGGGTCAGCGAGATCGAGGTAGGTCGGCAGATCATCGGAGCGGCACACGAAGCCGCCGAAAGCGGCGCTGCGGACCGTCGCCAGTTCGGTCTCCATCAGTACGCTCCAGCGTCCGTCGCCGGGCAGCGGCAGGCATAGCGATTCCGGCAGCAGCAAGTCGATGCGCGTGCCGCGCGTGCGGAACGGTTCGAGCCAGGCTTCGAGCCGGGCCTTCGATACGGCGGCCACGGGCCATTCGCCGCCGGCAAGTCTGGCGCCGAGCGCGAAATGCACTGTTTCCACATCGTCGGCGAGCTGGTCTTCCAGCGCGTAGGGAATTGCCAGCAAGGCCTTGCTGGCCTGCCGCGCGGGGACGGCGGCTTGCGCCAGGCGAACGTCCGTGCCTGGCACGAACACCACGACGCGACGACCGGCGCATTCGTCGAGCACGTCGCCCAGGCGCGATACCCGGGTGCCGCCCGGCGCGGCGCCGTCCACGCGAAAAGGCGTGGCGGCATCCAACGCGGAGTCGCGCAGGCGTATGTAGAGGGTTTCGCGCAAGGCTTACTGACTATCGGTGCTGTGGCCGAGAATGATTGGAGTGCCCCCAGTCGGCCGACGGATCAGACTATAAAGAACGACGCGACCGCTGCCAATGAAGGCTGCGGCGCGACCTTGGAAATAGTTGCTGGTCACGGAAATGTAATCTCCGAGTTCGGCCGGAAACGGACTGTCGGGGCTGGCCAGATCGTCCAGGTTTTCCAGCGGTTGTTCCTCACGGGTTTCGACGAAGGATTCGAGCGTGCGGCGCTGTGCGTCGTCCTGCGCCAGCGCGCACAGCACCGCCGGCGTGGCGGTATTGACGTTGATCGCAGTTTCCTCGGGCAGGGCGGTGAGGTGCGGGCGCAGCAGACGGTACAGCTCCGGCGTCATGCCCTGGACTGCGAGCAGCTCGGAAATGTCCTGTATCGGGCGATTGGCTGCGCGATAGGACGGCGTCAGGCTCAGATAGCTCAGATCTTCGCCGCCCCCCGGAAACGATTGCTCGTCGTCGGCGTCGATCCAGTCCTTGATCGCGTTGGCGATGCCGCCGGCATCAAAGCCCTGGACCTCCTGCATGCCGTCGATGCAGCCGCCGGTGAGGAGATTGTTCAGCTGCGCCAGATAGATCTGCTGCTTCTGGACATCACGCACGGCCAGGTTGTTGACGTTGAACAGCCCCTGGAGGTCGGTGATGCTGCCGACCAGCGTGCCGCCTTCGACCGGCAGGGGCGGTAGTTGCTGCGCCCAGATGTCGGCGAGGCTGTCGGTTTCGGTTTCCTTGGCATCCAGCTCCAGGATCGCCGTGCCCCAGGATTCCAGACCCTGTGCGTACCACCACGCGGATTCGCTTTCCAGATAGGTTTGCGCGCGTTGTATGCCGCTGTGCGTGGACGCCAGCAGTGCAGTGGCTGCGATCGTGGCCAGTGCCACCACGAATACCGCGGTGATCAGGGCCACGCCGCGCGGCGGCCGTGCCATCGGGCGTCTCATGTCGGGGCTCCTGGGTTTTGCGAGCCGGCCGCTTCCGGCGCGATGCCGCTGCCGAACAGCAGGCGGATCTCGCCGTAGTCCTCGAGTTCCAACGTCAGTTCCACGCCGATGGGCAGGCCGACACTGCCCGGATCCTCGTCCTGCGTCGCCACGTTGCTGATGGTGGAGGCATTCGCCGGCCAGCTTTCCTGCCACTGCGCCTGGGCGTCGAGATAGCGCCAGCGCAGACTCTCCACGCCATCGAGTACTTCAACCTCGGTCGGTGTGGCGTCCTGCGATCGGTCGAGCGTGCGCCACGAATAGCGCACCAGCTTGTCCTCGCGCAGCCGGTAGCCCACGCGTTCCAGTTGCGAGCGCGGTTGCAGCAGCGGGTTCTGCCAGCCGTTGTGCGTGAACTCGACGATGCCGTTGACATCGGCCATGAACGCCAGCTGGGTATCGCCGAAACCGTCGCGTATCGGGCGCCGCACCAAGGACTGAAGATCATTGCGCAGGCGCTGGTAGGCGCGCTGGATCGCCGCGGTCCGGTCGAGCGAGCGCTCCACGCCGGCACGGCTGTCGAGCACGCTCTTGAGACCGCCATAGGCCAGCACCGAAAACACGCCGAACACCGCCAGCACCACGATGATCTCGATCAGGGTGAATCCGCCTCGGCTCCGGCGGGCGGGCGCGTTCAATTGCCACGCCCCGTCTTTGCGAGGAACGCCGACAGCGTCGCCAGGTTCTCCTCGCGGTCGCGTGCCTGTACGCGGACATCGACCCGCCGCAGATTGTCGTCCTGGGTTTCCTTGACCTCGACAAACCAGCGCCATTCGATGTTGGCGAGTTCCACGTCGCCATCGCTGCGACCGACGTCGGGCCATTCGCGGTCGAGCTGTATTTCGGTGAGACGGTTGTGCGCGACCATTGCCGCGAACGTCCGTTCGCGCAGGCGCGACGCGGCGCTGGTGTACTGCGCCATGCCCGCGAGCAAGGCTCCCATCGCGATCGCCAGCACGGCGACGGCGACCATGATCTCGATCAGGGTGAACCCGTTTTTTCGGGTCCCCGGTCCCGATCCCCCAACCCCCATTTCGCGCCCGATCATGGCCGTCCGCTCGCTTCGTCACCCTCGTCGGCCCTGCCCGACTTGACGCGCCCCATCAGGTCGCCTTCGACGCGATAACGCGAAGGCTGGTCGGGTACCGAGAATTCGAGAGAGAACGGCGTCATTTCACCGCTGGACAGCACCATGATCTGCGGTGCCGGGCCGTTGCTGGTTTCGTCGTCGCCACTCAGATCGAGACGTCCGTCGCTCGTCGGCTCGTCGGCTTCATCCTCGGGATCGGCTTGCGTCTGTGCGTCATACAGGGGAGTGGGGCGACCCTCCACCGTCAGCGTCATCACGATCGGTTCCGGAACCGGATGGGGTCGCAAGGCCGCGCCACCGGTATACGGCGTCCAGCCGCCGCTGCCCAGCGCAAGCAGGCGATAGCCGTTGGTCTCCACCAGCAGGCCGAGCTGTTCGCCCTTGAACAGGGATTCATCGGCGGCCAGCGCCATGACCTTGCGCAGACGGCTGGCCTCGGCCTGCAGGCGATCATCCGAGCTGCGGCCGCCGATCGACAGCATTGCGAACGTCGCCATGATGCCGATGATCAGCATCACCACCACGATTTCAAGCAGCGTGAAACCGTTCTTTCGGGACCCGGGACCCGAGAAAGCGGCCCTCCGAAACTCGAATCCCGCTTGCTGGCCAGTCATCCGATCGCGCCTTGAGGTGGCGCTCCGCCTATTCCGAGGCCCAGTTGCCAAGGTCAGCGTTCACGCCGTCACCGCCCGGTGTTCCGTCGGCGCCGAGGCTGTAGATGTCGTACTCGCCGTGGCTGCCCGGATTCAGGTACTGATACGGGCGGTCCCAGGGATCCTTGGGCATGCTCTTGAGATAGCCGCCGGGCTTCCAGTTCTTCGCTGGCGGTTCTCCGCCCGGCTGCTGCACCAGCGCTTCCAGGCCCTGCTGCGTGCTTGGATAGTAGAAGTTGTCGAGCCGGTACAGTTCGAGCGCGCTTTCGATCACACGAATGTCCTGCTTCGCTTTCGCGATTCGGGCATCATCCGGCCGACTCATGATGCGCGGCACCACGATGGCGGCGAGGATGCCGAGAATCACCACCACGACCATGATCTCGATCAAGGTGAAACCGTGTTGACGCTGGGCGCGCCGATGCGATGTGTTCGGGCGGCAGAACTTGGAGCCGGCGACAGAGCGCCGTGCAGCGGTCAGTTTCATGGGGAGCACTGGTTTTGCGAATAGAACGACTGGATGAATGATAGCAAACGGGGACCACGGACCGACGCCGAAACGGCCGTCCAAAGCTCTGAAACCGGATCTGGCCGGGCAAGCAACATCTTGCAGGGACTGTGGAACCGAGCCATGAGTTCCCGTGGCGTGTGGATCGCGCCGCTGGTGGTGATGTTGCTGTCCCTGATTCTGGAGCTGTTCGGCGACGCCGGGCGTGGCTGGTTGCGGTATGACCGGGACCGGATCGCGGACGGGCAGTGGTGGCGATTCCTGAGCGGGAATTTCGTGCACCTCGGCTGGTATCACCTGATGCTCAACGAAATCGGCATCGTGATGATGGTACTGCTGTGCCCGGACCGGCTGTCGCCCTGGGTCTGGTTGCGCCGGATTGGGATCATCGGCACCGGAATGACCTTGTGTCTGTACGCGTTCGTGCCGTCGATGACCCGCTACGTCGGCCTGTCTGGCATGCTTCACGGCCTGTTCCTTCTGGGGCTCGGGCGTCAGGCGCTCAAGCGCGACTGGATCGCGATTGCATGTTTGCTCTATCTCTTCGGTAAACTGGGGTACGAGTCGATCACCGGTACGCCGGTCTCGGACGAAGCGGCGATCGGGGGGCGGGTTGCGCTGGAGTCACATTTCTACGGCACGCTTTGTGCCTTGGCTTATGGCTTCGTGTTCCGTTCGTTTACCGGCGGCCTGGAAAGGCCCCGACCCTACAAAAGAGAACGAGAGGTTCCCGAATGAGATATGCCCTCCTGTTTCCGGGACAGGGCTCGCAGTCGGTCGGCATGCTCGCGGCGCTGGGTGCGCCCGAGACGATCGATACTTTGAAGGAAGCATCAGAAATCCTGGGCTGGGACCTTCTGGGACTCGTCCAGTCGGGGCCTGATGATGAACTCAATCGCACCGAACGTACGCAACCGGCATTGTTGGCGGCCGGCGTGGCGGTGTGGCGCGCCTGGTCCCGCCGCTGCGAGGCGGTGCCGTCCGCGGTGGCCGGGCACAGCCTGGGCGAATACAGCGCTCTGGTTGCCGCCGGCAGTCTCGATTTTGCCGATGCGCTCAAGCTCGTGGAGCTTCGCGGGCAGTTGATGCAGCAGGCGGTTCCAGCCGGCACCGGTGGCATGGTCGCGCTACTGGGGCTGGCCGACGATCAGGTCGAGGCGCTGTGCGCCGACTATCCGGGTGATCACGTCCTCGAGCCGGCCAATTTCAATTCGCCGGGGCAGGTCGTCGTTGCCGGCCAGACCGAGGCGCTCGACTGGCTGTTGGTGAACGCGAAACCCAAGGGCGCCAAACTCGCGAAGAAACTGGCGATGTCGGTACCTTCGCATTGTTCCTTGTTGCGCGGCGCCGCGGAGCAGTTGCACCAGCGGCTGAGCCAGATTGAGGTGAAAGCCCCGGCGTTCCCGGTGCTTCACAATCTGGACGCCGAGCCGCGCCAGAATCCCGACGACATCCGTGACGCGCTGCGCGATCAGCTGTTCCGGCCGGTACGCTGGACGCAGACGGTGCAGGCCCTGGTCGCCGCTGGCGCGGAGGCTGCATGTGAGTGCGGGCCCGGCAAGGTATTGAGCGGGCTGATGAAGCGAGTGGCTGCCGATGTGCCGGCATTCGCGCTGGAGAACGATGCCGGCTTTGACGCGGCGCTGCAGCACCTGGGAGCGAACTAGATGTCGTCAGATTCATCGCCTGCGGGCGCCTTGTCGGGACAATTGGCGCTGGTCACGGGCGCCAGTCGCGGAATCGGTCGCGCCATCGCCATGCGCCTGGCCGCGGCCGGCGCACGCGTGATCGGTACCGCGACCAGCGAAGCCGGCGCGGTCGCAATCAGTGAGGCGCTGTCGCCGCTCGGTGGCGAGGGCCGGGTGCTGGATGTGCGCGATCCCACGGCGATCGACGCCTTGGTCAAGGAACTCGAAACGGTGTCGGTACTCGTCAACAATGCCGGCGTGACGCGGGACCAGCTGGTGCTGCGCATGAAAGACGAGGACTGGCAGCAGGTTCTCGAAACGGACCTCACCAGCGTGTTCCGCTGCTCGAGGTCGGTGCTGCGCGGCATGATGAAGGCGCGCTATGGTCGCATCGTCAGCGTCGGCTCGGTGGTCGGCAGCATGGGCAATATGGGGCAGGGCAATTATGCTGCGGCCAAGGCCGGGCTGGTCGGTTTCAGCAAATCGCTGGCTTCGGAGATCGGCAGTCGTGGAATCACTGTCAATGTGGTCGCGCCCGGCTTCATCGATACCGACATGACGCGCGAGCTACCCGAGGCCGCGCGCAAGACCTTGCTGGAACGGACCTCGATTCCGCGATTCGGCAGCGTGGATGATATTGCCGCGGCGGTGCTGTATCTGGCTTCACCCGATGCCGGCTACGTCACCGGTCAAACCCTGCATGTGAACGGTGGGATGTATATGCAATAGGCCGCGCGGCGGCATCGTTGGACTGCACAAAAACTCAAAAAACTCAGCGCCCACGATGGTAGATCGCGTAGGCGCAGTTCTCTATAATCGCCGTCGGGTTTGGCCCGCCGGCGATGAACCGGTAACGCGATCCGTAAGCACAAACAGACACGGTCGCGTATCTCTATTCCTTAGGAGTGATGCATGAGCAGCTTAGAAGAGAAGGTCACGAAGATCATCGCCGAGCAACTGTCGGTCAGCGAAGATCAGATCACCCCGGACGCCTCCTTTGTTGAGGATCTGGGTGCCGACTCGCTCGACACGGTCGAATTGGTCATGGCGCTCGAAGAGGAATTCGAGATCGACATCCCCGACGAAGAAGCTGAAAAGATCGTGACGTTCCAGGACGTCATCAACTACATCAAGGCCCATACCGGCCAAGCCTCCTGATTCTCCCTCCGCCCGCCGGAATCTCATCGCAATGAATCGTCGCCGTGTAGTCGTCACCGGCCTTGGGATCGTGTCCCCGGTCGGTAACGACGTAAAGACTGCCTGGGATAACATCCTTGGCGGAAAAAGCGGGATCGGTCCGATCGAAAAGTACGACGTGTCGGCCTATACGACACGTTTTGCCGGATTGGTCCGTGAATTCAACGCTGCGGACTGGATGGGCCCGAAGGAGGCCCGCAAGACGGATCCTTTCATCCACTACGGCGTGGCGGCGGCGAAACAGGCGATCGCCGATGCCGGTTACGAGATCACCGATGAGAATCGCGAGCGGATCGGTGCGGTGGTCGGTTCCGGCATCGGCGGTATCGGCACGATCGAGGATGAGGTGGCGCAGCTCCACAAAAGTGGGCCGCGTCGCGTATCCCCGTTCTTCGTGCCGGCCAGCATCATCAACATGGTTGCCGGTTACATTTCGATCGAACTGAAGATCGCCGGCCCCAATTTCTCGGTCGTCAGTGCCTGTACGACGGCCACCCACGCCATCGGTGTGGGCACACGCCTGATCCAGGCCGGTGACATCGACGCCTGTCTGGTCGGCGGCGCCGAACATGGCTCCAGTCCCGCAGGTCTGGCCGGATTCTGTCAGGCTCGGGCGCTGTCCACCCGCAATGACGACCCGGAACATGCCAGTCGTCCCTGGGATCGCGACCGAGATGGTTTCGTACTCGGAGATGGCGCCGGTGTGCTGCTGCTGGAAGACTACGAATCGGCCAAGGCACGCGGCGCGAATATCTACGGCGAAGTGATCGGTTTCGGCATGTCCAGCGATGCCTATCACATCACCTTGCCCGGCAACGGGGGCGCCTATCGCTGCATGGTGAACACCCTGCGCGATGCCGCACTCAATCCGGAAGACATCGACTACATCAATGCTCACGGGACCTCCACCGCGGCTGGCGATGCCGTGGAGTCGAATGCGATCAAGCAGGCATTGGGCGAGCATGCCTACAAGCTGTCCATCAGTTCCACCAAATCCATGACCGGTCATCTGCTCGGCGCGGCCGGTGGCATCGAAGCGATCTTCTCCCTGCTCTCCTTGCGCGATCAGGTCGTGCCCCCCACGATCAACCTCGAAAATCCCAGCGAAGACTGCGATCTGGACTACACGCCGAACGCAGCGAAAGAGCGTGCGCTCAATGTCGTGGTCTCGAATTCATTCGGATTCGGTGGTACCAACGGCACGGTCGCGTTCCGCCGTATCTGAAACTCATGGCGTGCGCCCAGCCGCGGGCGCCGCAGCGGCCGATCCAAGCCAGGAGCACACGGTGACGACGCTGCGATCCCGTGTATCGGGTCCGGTGGATCTGCTGGACCTGCATGCGGCGATGCCGCAGCGTTATCCGCTTCTGCTGCAAAGCGTGGCTGCGCATCCCCAGGCCGGCCGCTTCGACGTGTTGTTCGCGTTCCCCCAGGGGCGGCTGGAAGTGGGCGCCGATCGGCAACTGTGCGCGTACGGGCTGACGGCGGAAGGCCGTGATTTCTTCGAGGCCCTGGACGCCTGGGTGCATCGCGAAGCGCAGCCTTACTCGCGCGATCCGGAGCTACCCTTTGTCGGCGGCTGGTTCCTGTTTCTGGCGTACGAAGCCGGGGCCCTGGCGGAACCGAGCCTGCATTTGCCTGCATCCCGATCGGGGCTGCCGCTGGCGCTGGCCGTACGTTGTCCGGCCGCGCTGATCTACGACCGGGTCGAGCAGGTCTGTCACCTCATCGCCGAGCAGGATGGCGGGCAGTTGCAGGCGATGCACGCCGATCTGCAGGCGGCGCCAGGTCTGCCCGATCTGCCGGCGCGCGCTGCCGCCACCGAGGTGCGCGAGGATGCGCCGCAGGACTTTCTCGATGGTGTGAAAACGATCCAGGACTACCTGCGAGCCGGCGACACCTTTCAGGTGAATCTTTCGCGGATCTGGCGAGCCCGGCTTGAGGACGATGTCACGCCGGCCGAACTGTATCGCCGACTGCGTCTCAGCAACCCTGCGCCGTTCGCCGGTTCGCTATGCTGGAATGGGGAGGCCGTGCTCAGTTCTTCGCCGGAACGGCTGGTACAGATCGATGCCGATCGCGTGCAAACACGCCCGATCGCGGGTACGCGCCCCAGGCTCGCGGATGCCACCGCCGATCTGGCACAACGTGCCGCACTGATCGGCAACCTCAAGGAACGCGCCGAACACGTCATGCTGATCGACCTCGAGCGCAATGATCTGGGACGTGTCTGCGAGCCGGGTTCGGTCGAGGTCAGCGAACTGATGTCCGTCGAAAGCTACGCGCACGTCCACCACATCGTTTCCAATGTGCGTGGCCGCTTGCGGCAGGCGGTGGGCCCCGGTCAGGTTCTGCGGGCCGTGTTTCCCGGCGGTACCATCACCGGCTGCCCCAAGCTGCGTTCGATGGAGATCATCGCCGAACTCGAAGGCGAGGCGCGCGGCGCGTATACCGGCTGCATGGGCTACTACTCGCGAGACGGGCGCATGGACAGCAATATCCTGATTCGTAGCCTGCACTGGAAGCAGGACAATGCGGGCGCACAGGTCGTGCTGCGTGCCGGTGCCGGCATCGTCGTCGATTCGGATGCGCAGCGCGAACTCGCCGAAACACGCGCCAAGGCACGCGGCCTGTTGCTGGCACTGGGAGCGAAGCATGTCTGAGCCGTTCTGGTTCAACGGCGAGTCTGTAGCCGGCCTGCCTGCCGGGCTGCGCGCGCTGCACTATGGCGATGGTGTATTCAGAACCTGTCTGAGCTGGAACGGAGCGATCCTGGACATCGACGATCATCTCGATCATCTCCGGCGTGACGCTCGGCAACTGGGGATGACGCCGCCGGATCGCGAGATCCTGCGACAGGATCTGCAGCAGGCCGTCGACGTGACGCCGTGCGTGCTCAAACTGATGCTGTCGCGCCGCGCCGGCGGACGCGGCTACCGCGCCGACGATGACGGCTCCGATCGAATCGTGATGCACTCCGCCGCGCCCCGTTATCCCTCCAGCCACTGGAGCCGGGGCGTAAGCCTGCGCGACTGCGAACTGCGCCTGGCCACACAGCCGGCACTGGCCGGCATCAAACATCTCAATCGCCTGGAACAGATCCTGGCGAGCCGCGAGTTTCGAGCGGACGACGAAGAACTGCTGATGAGAGATTCCGAAAACAACATCGTCTGTGGCACGCGCAGCAATCTGTTCTGGGTTCATGAGGGCGTGTTGCACACGCCCGAGCTGAAGCGCTGTGGCGTGGCCGGCGTCATGCGTGGCCGCATCCTGCGTATCGCCGCGCGTATCGGCCTCGAGACTCGGGTATGCGACGCCGCGCGCGACAGTTTGCTTGAGTCCGATGAAATCCTGCTCAGCAACAGCCTGATCGGTGTCTGGCCGGTACGGCGCTATCAGCATCGTACCCTGTCCGCGCCGGGCCCGGTCACGGCGCGGATCGATGCCGAACTGGCACACCCAAGGTTGAGTTGAGATGCGGGTTATACGAACTCTGTTCGCCCTGTTGCTGATCGCGGTCCTCGCGGTCACTGCGGTGTGGCTGGATGCGCGTCGGCAATTGTCCGCGCCCATGAATCTGGCGCAGGCGCAGCGCACGGATGTGTCACGGGGCAGCAGTCTGCGCGGCGTGCTTGCGCAGTGGCAGTCGCAGGGCTGGTTTCAGAATCCACGGCAGCCTGTGTACCTGCGTCTGTACGCGCGTGCGCGTGGCAGCGCAGCGGCAATCCAGGCTGGCGAATACGAACTGCCACCACGAATCACGCCGCTGGAGGCGCTGTCGCTGCTGACCTCGGGCCGCGTCAAGCTGCACTCGCTGACGATCGTGGAAGGCTGGACTTTTGCCGAAATGATGGAAGCCGTGCACGAATCCCCGGCCTTGCGTAAGACCCTGCAGGCGGAGGACGTGATGGCCGCACTGGGTGATGCATCGTTGCATCCCGAGGGGCGCTTCCTGCCGGAAACCTACCGCTTTCCCAAGGACACCACGGACCTGGAATTCCTGCGCCGCGCGTATACCGCGATGCAGCGCGCGCTGGAGGACGAGTGGCAGGCGCGCGCGCCTGACCTGCCTTACGACGACGCCTACGAAGCGCTGACCATGGCCTCGATCATCGAACGCGAAACCGGGGTGCCGCAGGAGCGCGGCGAGATCGCCGGCGTGTTCGTGCGGCGCCTGGCCATGGGCATGAAACTGCAAACCGACCCGACGATCATCTACGGGCTCGGCACAGACTTCGACGGTAATCTGCGACGTCGTGATCTGCTCAGCGATGGACCGTACAACACCTACACACGTCCCGGTCTGCCGCCCAGCCCGATCTGCCTGCCGGGGCGGGCTGCTCTGCATGCGGCGCTGCATCCCGTGGACGGTGATGCCCTGTATTTCGTCTCGCGACGCGACGGCACGCATCAATTTTCGGCCACTCTGAAGGCGCACAATGAGGCGGTGAGACGCTATCAATTGGGAAAACGTCCATGAGCGAACTTGGCCGTTTCATCGTTCTCGAAGGCGGTGAGGGCGCCGGAAAATCGACGCAGGTGTCGCACGTGGAGCAATGGCTGCTCGGTCGCGGCCGAGACGTGCGGCGCACCCGTGAGCCGGGTGGTTCACTGCTGGCCGAGGCGATCCGTGGCGTGGTGCTCGGCGATTGGGATGAGGGCGTGGACGCGCAGACCGAGCTGCTGTTGATCTTCGCCGCGCGCGCAGCCCATCTCAATGCCACGGTGCGGCCCGCGCTTCAGGCCGGCTGCGATGTGGTCTGCGACCGCTTCGTCGACGCCAGCTACGCTTATCAGGGCGGCGGCCGTGGCATTGCATTGCGCCACATTGACGCGCTCAGCGATCTGGTGTTGCAGGGGCTCAGGCCGGATCTGGTGCTGCTGCTCGACATCGAGCCCGAACAGGGCCTGGCGCGCGCCGACGCGCGCGGCGACAACAATCGTTTCGAAGCCGAGAACCTGGCGTTTCAACGGCGCGTGCGCGAGCATTATCTGGCGCGCGCGGCGGCAGCGCCTTCGCGCTACGAAATCATCGACGCGGCGCTCGCTCAGGACGAGGTGTCGGCGCAAATCGATCTCGCACTGGAGCGGCATCTATGAGTGAACTGATGACGCAGCCGCTGCCCTGGCAGCTCGGACAATGGCAACGCCTGGTCGATGCCAATCGCGATTCACGTCTGGCGCATGCCATCCTGCTGGCGGGTCCGCCGGGCGTCGGCAAGCGTCTGTTCACCGAGGCGCTGATCAACTACCTGTTGTGCGAAGCCCGGCACGAAAGCCGGGCCTGTGGCGCGTGTCGCAGTTGCTCGCAGCTCGCCGCCGGTTCCCATCCCAACCGCATGGAACTGGTGCCCGAAGAAGGCAAGCGTGACATCAGTGTCGATTCGGTCCGTGAGATGGTGTCGCGGGTCATGGTCAGCAGCCACTACGGCCAGGCCAAGGTGGTACGTGTCGATCCGGCCGACCTGCTCAACAGCGCCTCCACCAACGCCTTGCTCAAGACTCTGGAGGAACCGCCTTCGGCCACTCATTTTCTGCTGATCTCGGAGCGGCCACGACTGCTCACGCCGACCCTGCGTAGCCGAACGCAGTTGCTGCGCTTTCCGACACCACCGCGCGAGATGGCGCTCGGCTGGCTGGTTCAAAACGCCTCGGGCGCCGACGAATCGGCCTTGACCGAGGCGGGCGGGGCGCCGCTGCGCGCGATGCGCTGGCATGAGGACGGCACTCTCGAGCGGCGTCGGAACTGGGCGGCGTTGCTGGAAAAGGTCGCCTCGCGGCGGCAGTCGCCGCTGGCCGCCGCGTCCGCGGTAGAACGTAGTGAGGCCGTGGCGTTCTTCGAATGGCTGGTCGACTGGAGCGGCCGTGGATTGCGCTCGGCGGTTGCCGGAGACGCCGGTTTTCCGGCCAGCGTCTATGAACAGTTGTCGACCGACGCCATCGAAGGCCTGCGTGCCCTGTCGCGCAATGCCAATGCACAGCTCAGCATCGAGTCGATTATGATGCGCTGGCTGCAACTCGCCGCCCGCGGCGCCCGCGCCATGGCGGCTGCCCGATAATACCGACTCGACATGTCCCAACCCGGAATTCTCACGCTCAACATCAAGGACAAGAGCGCGCTCTATGTCTCGTACATGCCGTTCGTCAAGAACGGCGGCCTGTTCATTCCCACGAACAAGGAATACAGCCTGGGCGACGAAGTGTTCATTCTGTTGACCTTGATGGACAATCCGGAACGCATCCCGGTGGCCGGCAAGGTGGTCTGGGTCACGCCCAAGGCGGCGCAGGGCCAGCGCACACAAGGTATCGGCGTGCAGTTCAGCACGCAGGATGGCGGCGCCACCCAGGGCAAGATCGAGATATTGCTGGCTGGCGCCCTGGGTGCCGATCGGGCCACGCACACGATGTGATGCCGCACCGTGTCCGGGAGGCACGGTATCCCGGTTTCAAGCCGATTCAATCGCGATGGCCGTCCAGACCGCCGTCGAGCACGTAGGCGTCGAAGCCTTTCTGCGTCAGCACGAAGCCGGCCACCGAACTGCGGCGGCCGCTGTCGCAGACCACGACGTAAGTCGTTTCGGTTTTCAGCATGCCGATGCGTGGCCGCAGCATGTACAGTGGCAGGTTGATGCTGCCCGGCAGCGAGTCCGCCTGGAATTCGCTGGGCAGACGCACATCCAGCCAGACCGCTTCGCCGGCGTCCACACGCGCCTGCGCTGCGTTTCGATCGATCCGACGTGACAGCGGTTCATCCAGCAGGGTGCGGAAATCCTGTTTGGCCAGGCGCATCAGGCGGCACGGCGTCAGCGCGGTGATCGTGGCATTGCGGGTTTCGTCCGCGATCAGGGCTTCCTCGCCGAACACATTGCCGGACTCCAGCTCGGCCAAACGGACCGCCTTGCCTGAGGGCGGTTCACGCGTGACCAGGCAACGACCTTCCACGACCACGTAGAAGTAGTCGCCTTCCGCACCCTGCTTGACGATGACCTCGCCGGGTTGCGCCGACACTTCCTGCAGACGCATGAACATCGCCTGCAGATTGGCCGGTGGCACGCGCTGAAAGGTCTTCATCTGCAGCAGGCGCCCCATCCAGTCGCCGGAATCCCCGGGGGCGGAATCGAGTTCCTGCACCTCGAACGTACCGGTCTGGTCCCAGGTCAGCATCACGTCGAGCAGACCGGCATCCACCCGCAGCACGCGACAGGCCGTGCGACAGCGCGCGGAGAGCGCGCGTGGCGACTGGTGTGCGATACGATGCCGGGCGGCGATCTGGCCGGCGAGGATGGCGTTGAGGGGCTTGCCCTGGTCGTCCTGCAGCACCAGTTCGCCTTCAAGCAGGTATAGCGCTTCGTCCGCAGCATCGCCCTGCCGAAACAGGAACTCTTCGGGTGCCAAGGACTGCAGATGCGCCTTTCGGGCCAGATCCCTCTGACGCTCCGGTTTGAGACTGCCAAGCGGTACCAGGTCCTGGAACAGTCGCGGATCGACTGCGGAATCGTCCGTCATCGAAGCCAATTCTCGATCGTGGAAGGCCTTTATATCAGTCTTGCAGACCCTCTTGCGGACAAACCTGCAAGCCGGACGGTACGCCGACCCGCGTTTCGCCATTGTCGGGATTCACGCACAATCGGCGCAAACCCCCAAACCCCCAAACCCCGAATCAGGCTTCAAAGGATAATTGTCCGATGATCGCCGTTCATCATCTCAATAATTCGCGAAGGAGAGCTGAGCCAGTCCGCCTGGTTCGCCGGTGCCGAAATCAGCGCGGCGGATATTCAGATCAGTTTCCCGCTGGAAGGCGCATCGGCTCGTGGTGGTCTCGATGCGAGCTACCCAAAGACCTGCGACGGGTTGCAGCGTATTCAGATGAACGCGCACGCGCAGAAACTGCCGTTCGAAGTCAGTGCACAAACCGGTGCGCGGTTGCTGGTCCGTGCCATCGAGCGCGAGCCGCAGACCGCCTGCGTGCCAGTCTGGCCATGGAAGCTGATGGGCCTGCTGATGCGCCATCTGCCCTTGGGCATGGTGGCGAAAATGACCTGAGTCCGCCGGCTCCTGCGCAGGGAAGGCGCTAGCGCCGGCCAATTGCATGTATGTATGTTCCCGCCAATGACCAGGATCCAACCGACCATGCAAGACCCTAGCACGCCATCGTCGCCCGCCAAACCGCCCCTATGGGGCGTGGCCGGCTTTACCGTCGCCTATATCGTCGCGGCCGTCGTCGCATCGCTGCTCGGCGGCAACGGCGAATTCGTGTTCTACATCGTGGTCATGCTGGTGCTGATCGCGGCCATCGGACTGCTGCACTCGCGGGTGACGCTCAGCGCACCGATTCTGTGGGCCTTGTCGGTCTGGGGCCTGTTGCACATGGCGGGAGGGCTGGTCCCGGTTCCTGGCGGATGGCCGTATGACGGCGATCAGGCCGTGCTGTATTCGCTGTGGCTGGTTCCGGGCCACCTCAAGTACGACCAGATCGTGCACGCCTACGGCTTCGGCACCACCACCTGGGTATGCTGGCATGTGCTCAGCCATAGTCTGCGAGCCCCCGACGGCGCGGCGATCCGGCCCAGCCTTGGCCTGCTGATCCTGTGCGTCGCGGCGGGCATCGGCTTCGGCGCCCTCAACGAGGTGATCGAGTTCATCGCCGTGCTGAGTCTGCCGAGTACCAATGTAGGCGGCTATGTGAATACCGGCTGGGATCTGATCTCGAATCTCGCCGGCGCAACGCTGGCCGCGATCACGATCCGCCTGTGCTCTCGACAGGGTGGCTGAGTTGCCGGGCTCTCGTCGTAGAATTCACGTTCCGTCGTTTGCCTGCCTTCCCCCTTGGACCTCGAATTGAGCGACGCCGACTGCGAAGTACGATTGACGAATGCGCTCCAGCGCCGGATCGAGCGCCAGGCCTTCGCCTTCGTCCGGGGCGCGCAAATGCGCGAGCTGCTGGAACTCGCCGGTCCCCTGCACGACTGGGATGCGTTCGCCGAAAGCTGGAACGATCTGGAAATCGATACGCACATGGCCGATGGCGGGCGCTATCGCCGCCGCCGTCACGCCACATTCGAGGCGCAGGCCGGGCAGGCGGCACGGCGTCTTGCGCACGCGCCACACTTCCAGACCCGCGACTACAATCCGCTCAACGGCGGCGTCGCCCGCTGGTTCGCGCCGGTTACGGAGTCGACCGGTAACAGCGCGAGCCTGCGCACGATATTGGCGGCGGCGCAGGCGCTGTTCGAATCGCTGGCACCGCAAGCGTCGCGATGGTTCATCGAACTGCATCAGTTCAGAATCGAGGCGCATGCCGACCAGTTCGGCCAGCCTACACCGGAAGGCATGCATCGCGACGGCGTGGACTATGTTCTGGTGATGCTGGTGCGGCGTCACAACATCGCCAGCGGCACGACGTCGATTCACGATCTGGAACGGCGTGAACTCGGCAGCTTCACCTTGTCGGCGCCTTTCGACGCCGCGTTGGTCGAAGACTCCCGCGTGTTTCATGGCGTGACGCCGGTCGAGCCGGTCGACGTGGACCTGCCGGCCTATCGTGACGTACTGGTCGCCACGTTCCGCCGACAGGACTGAACGGCCCGAGCTTCAGCGGGCCTCGCCGGCTTCGGCAAGCCCCTCGACGCCGCGCCGCGCCCGCCATTCCAGGCTCAGATAGGCCAGGATCGCCAGTGCAAACGGAATGAAGTAGTAGGCCATGCGGTAGGCGATCAGCGCACCAAGCAAGCGGTTCGCCGGTACTTCGGAACCCAGTAGTGCGATGAACACCGATTCGAGCACGCCCAGCCCGCCGGGCACGAAACTGACGACGCCAGCGATGGCGCTCGCCAGCAAGGCCACCAGAGCCGCCGCATAGCTGACTTCCTCGGGCATGAAGCGGTGGATCACGGCCACGATCAACAGCCAGCTTGCGCTGGATACGACCAGTTGCAGCAGCGCGAACAGCGGCGGCGGCGCATAGAGCTTCCAACGCTTGAATTCCCACTCACGTCCGTGGCCGATAAAGCACAGCGTCAGATAGCCGGCGGTGACCAGCAGCAGGGCCGGGCCCAGCACCCGCAGCAAGGGCAGCGGGATCAGCGTGATGTGGGGCGGAGCAATCGTGAACACCAGCCCGGCCAGCAGCACGTAGCCGGCCCAGTTGGTGAATACGCTGGTGCCGATGACCTTGCCGGTGTCGCCGGCGCTGAGGCCGAAGCGCGTGTACAGCCGGAAGCGGAACCCCATGCCACCGATCAGCGAGCCGAGATTCAGTGTGAACACATAGCCGACAAAGGCGATCCGCATCACCAGCGGCTTTGGCAGCTTGTGTCCGATGTAGTGCCGGCCGAACAGGTCGTAGGCACTGCAGATCAGCAGGCTCAGCGCCGCCAGCGCCAAGGCTTCGGCCATGGTGAGGGCGTCGAAACTGGTGAGGGCCTGAGCCACTTCGTGCCATTTGATCGTATCGACGCGAGTCACCACCAAGCCGATCACGAACAGCGACAGCACCGGCATCAAGATCATTCGGGCGCGCTGCAGCCAGTGTTTCTTCAGTTTCATCGAATCCAGGCAAGCAGGCAGGCGAGGGGAGGCGCGGAGCGGGAATGGCGCTAAGCATGGGTTCATTGGCCCGACGAGAACCTTAATGGCCTTGAACATGATCGATACGGCTGGTTCCCGGAACAATGAAGACACGATGAGTTCGGACGCAACGCAAACGTCCTTTCGACTGCTGACGCTGAACCTGCACAAGGGGTTCAATTGGCTGAACCGGAAATTCGTCCTGCATCAACTGCGCGACGCGGTGCGTGAGGTGTCGGCCGATGTGGTGTGCCTGCAGGAAGTGCTGGGTCAGCACGAGGAGCATTCCACGCGCTACGAGAACTGGCCCTCGGCGCCGCAATACGAATTCCTGGCTGACACGATCTGGGGCGAGTTCGCCTATGGGCGCAATGCCGTCTATCCCGGTGGCCATCACGGCAATGCCGTACTGTCGAAGTTTCCGATCCGACAGCATCACAATTTCGATGTGTCGGTGGCCGGTTCGGAAAGTCGCGGCCTGCTGCATTGCACGCTGGAGTTGCCGGGCCTGGATCTGGACACGCATGTCGTCTGCGCACATCTGGGGCTGCGTGAAACGCATCGCCAGCACCAGCTTCAATTGCTCGGCAAGCTGGCCGACGAGCGCGTGCCGCCGGGCGCGCCGCTGATCGTGGCCGGCGATTTCAACGACTGGCGCGTGCGTGCACACCAGCCGTTGAGCCGCGAAGCCGGTCTGCGCGAGGCGTTCGTCGAACTGCACGGTCGGGCGGCGCGCAGCTTTCCGTCGCGATGGCCGATGCTACGACTGGACCGCGTCTACTATCGCGACGCCCGTATCCGGCGCGCGAACATTCTTTCGGACAAACCCTGGTCCCGGCTTTCGGACCATGCCGCACTCTGCGTCGAGGTGGAAATATGAGCGATCCTGCGTGGCGGGACAGCAACAAGGTCGAGCTGCTGATCAACGGAGAGAGCTTCTTTCCCAGCGTGTTCGATGCGATTCGCGGTGCCCGTGAAGAAGTGCTGATCGAAACCTTCATCCTGTTCGAGGACAAGGTCGGTCTTGAACTGCACGAAGTGCTGGTCGATGCCGGCAAGCGCGGCGTGCGCATCAATCTGATGGTCGATGGATACGGCTCACCGGACCTCAGCGCGCAGTACCTGTCGGAACTGAGCGCGGCCGGCGTGCAGGTGCAGGTGTTCGGCGCGCGGCCCAAGTTGCTGGGCATGCGCACCAATCTGTTCCGGCGGCTGCATCGCAAGCTGGTGGTGGTGGACGCCACTGACGCCTGGGTCGGCGGCATCAACTATTCCCATGACCACCTGCGTGATTTCGGCCCAGAGGGCAAACAGGACTATGCCGTGAAGGTGCGCGGTCCGGTGGTGGACGACATACGCAGCTTCATGCTGCGCGCCATGGCCGGAAAGCCCGCGCGCCGCTGGTGGCGCCGGCGCGCGCGCTGGGCACCAGACCCGGCGTTGCCGCAGAGCGAAGGCGCTCAGGTGTTGTTCGTGACCCGTGACAACGTCAATCATCGCGACGATATCGAAAAGCACTACCGCGCCGTGATCCGTTCGGCCAACCGGGAGGTGATGCTCGCCAACGCCTATTTCTTTCCGGGCTATCGCGTACTGCGCGAATTCCGCAATGCCGCTCGCCGCGGAGTGCGCGTGCGCTTGATCCTGCAGGGGCAACCGGACAAGAAGATCATGCGCTGGGCGGCGATGTCGCTGTACGATTATCTGCTGCGCGCAGGTGTCGAAATCTATGAATACGTCGAGCGTCCCTTGCACGCCAAGATCGCGCTGGCGGACGAGGAATGGTCCACGGTCGGCTCCAGCAACCTCGATCCGCTGAGCCTGGCGCTGAACCTGGAAGCCAATCTGATGATTCGCGACCGGTCCTTCAATGCCGGATTGCGCGAGCACATGGAATGGCTGATCGACGAGCATTGCCAACGCATCGTCAGCGAGCACGCGCATCGCCCGCTGATCTGGCAGCGCGTCATCACGTTCTTCGTGTTTCACTTTCTGCGGCATTTCCCAGCCTGGGCCGGCTGGTTCCCGGCACATGCCGGCAAGCTCACCAAGATCGAACCGCTGCGCAGCGAAGCGCCGGACTGGCCAGGAGCCAATGGCAATGTCGCGCTGTCACCACGCGAGAAGTGAGGCTGAGTTTCAGCACGCGCAAACCTGAATGCCGGAGTTTCGCATCAAGGGCCAGATGGGCGCAGCGCAGATCGCCATGGTTCCAGCCCGACTTGATATCGTGGCAGTCTCCCGAGACGACAACTGACCGGAATCACGCCGCTGATGGACACGCTTCCCAGACTCGACAGCGAATTGCGCGCGGACGCCGTGGTGCTGTTCGGCGCGACCGGCGATCTAGCGCTGCGCATGCTGTTTCCGTCGCTCTATGCCTTGTCCGTGGACGGATTTCTGCCGGAATCGTTCCGGATTGTCGGCGTGGCCCGGCAAGCGAGCACGACGGAGGGTTTCCGGGTACGCGTTGCCGAGGCCATTCGGCTGCGCCATACCGGCAGCCCTGTGGATGAGGCCAAACTCGAAACCTTGCTGCAGCGCATCGACTACTGTCGCGGCGACGCCACGCGCGCCGATGGCGTGGTCGAACTCGCAGCGCGTCTGAAACAGCTCGATATTCAGGTGCCAATGTTCTATCTCGCCACCTCACCGAGCCTGTATTCAGCGATCTGTGGCACCTTGCGCGAGTCCGGGCTGTCAGCCGCGCCGGCGCGCGTGGTGCTGGAAAAGCCACTGGGGCGCGACCTCCCCAGTTCCCGGGCGATCAACCGCGCGGTCGGCGAGGCTTTCGACGAGGATCGCGTGTTCCGCATCGACCACTACCTGGGCAAGGAAACGGTGCAGAACCTGCTGGCGCTGCGATTCGCCAACAGTCTGTTCGAACGGCTCTGGAACAATCTCACGATCGATCACGTGCAGATCACGGTGACCGAAACCGAAGGCGTCGGCGACCGCTGGCCGTACTACGACGAATACGGCGCGCTACGCGACATGGTGCAGAACCACATTCTGCAACTACTGTGTCTGGTGGCGATGGAGCCGCCGGCCGATCTCGATCCGGACTCGGTGCGCAACGAGAAGGTCAAGGTGCTCAAGGCGCTGCGGCCGATGACACCGGTGGCGGCGGGCAATGCCAGCGTGCGCGGGCAATACGGAGTCGGTCTGACGGATGGCAAGCCCACTCGCGCCTACGCGGACGAACGCGGCCAGGCGACCGACACCGAAACCTTCGTCGCACTGCGTGCGGAAATTGACAACTGGCGCTGGGCCGGTGTGCCGTTTTTCCTGCGCACCGGCAAGCGCATGGCAGAGCGCAGAACCCAAATCGTCATCCAGTTGCGTGATGTGCCGCATTCGATCTTCGGCAAGACCGGCAACGCGGGCCTGACAGCGAATCGTTTGGTGATCGACCTGCAGCCGGACGAAGACATCTCGATGCTGCTGATCAACAAGAAACCGGGACTGGCCCGCGAAGGCATGGCACTGCGTGCGCTACCGCTGAGTCTGGGCTCGCAGCCCAGCGCCGATACCGAGCGCCGCCGCATCGCCTACGAGCGCCTGCTGCTCGATGTGATCGACAACAATCCGACATTGTTCGTGCGGAGAGACGAGGTCGAACAGGCCTGGAAATGGGTCGACGGTGTCGTCGACGCCTGGAAGCAGTCCGGCCTCGGGGTCAAGCCGTACGCGGCCGGAGGCTGGGGGCCGGCCGGCGCGTTCGCGCTGATCGAACGCGCCGGGCGTGCGTGGCACGACTGATGCTCAGCCGATCGCACGCAACAAGTTTGACACAGTAGCCCGAAGGCGCCTGCACCGAACAGGATGGCGGCCAGCGCCCAAGCCAGCGCCCAAGTCTGATCGGCCGCGAACAGTGTTTGATTCATCGAGTCCCCGACCGTTGATGAGTCGGTACCGTGCCCGTTCCGCGAGCGTGCCGCCATCTCTTGCGAGACACCGGGAGTTTCAGCCCGTTCGCGCCGCCGCGAACATCGATCGCGTGGCTGCTACGATGGTCCGCCCGGACTTCGCAACAGGAGCGCTTGTGGACAGCATTTTCACCAAGATCATCAAGGGCGAACTGCCCGGCCATTTTGTGTGGCAGGACGATCAGTGCGTGGCGATCATGACGATTGCCCCGATCCGCCCCGGCCATGTCCTGCTGATTCCCCGCGAGCAGATCGATCATTGGGACGATCTGCCGGCGCCGCTGGCGAGCCATCTGATGCTGACCGGCCAGCGCATCGCCAGGGCCATCAAGAAGGCGCTGTCTCCCAAGCGCGTCGGCATGATGATCGCCGGATTCGAGGTCGCACACGTGCATCTGCACATACTGCCGGCCGAGAGCCTGGGTGCCTTCGATTTTTCGCAGGTTCAGCAGCCTGACGCGCAAGCGCTGGCCGAGAAAGCGCACCTGATCCGGCAGGCTCTCGAATCGCTCGCCGAATGATGAACCCCGGCAGGTTTTCGAAGCATTCATCTGGCGTGCGCAGCACGTCGATCATGGCAAGGCTCCCTGAAAAGATCCTCCACGATGGTGCCCCGGCCGACACGACGGCGTCGTGAAGCGACCTGTGCCTTGGATCGTCAGGGGTTACGGTGACAGTTTACTGTTTCCCCTATTCGGCCCGAACCAATTCACGCATTTTGTATACCGTCACCGTACCCCTCCGGTCGGGGTCGATGCCGAGTCCGAGTGGCTCACGGCTCCCTCTTGTCGTTTCCTGTTCGACCCTTCGCTGCGTGCCCGCAACCACTATGGTCTGTGCTGACTGCTGCCGTCTCACGTAGCGCCTTGCGGCGATACGCGCTGCATCATCACCGACGTGTTCGGCTGTTTCGCTCGCGACCACGGGCCGTCCGTCCTCGCGCCGGGTCCTTGATCACCCGGTGAACCGTCCGGGACTCACGTCGACGCCACGGCGCATGGCCGGCAGCTCTCCCCGAATAAGAACATGAACTTTCCGTGCACAACCGCCGCATTTACCCTGTCAATCGTTCCGGTTGGGCTTGGTCATCTGGTGCTGACTCACCCACGGACTGGCCTTCCATGCGATTTCTGTTCGTCGACTCGCACGTTCGCCAGATGGAATACCCACTTGTTCCGGGGGGCGGTCTGAAGTGTACAGTCACTGTGTACACATATATGGAGCGCCTGGCATGGAGGCATCATTCGTCGACCTGCGGAAGAAGTCCGCTGAAATCATCAAGGCTTTGAGCCGAAAAGAGCGTGTGACTGTGCTCTATCGAGGGAAGCCTGCAGCCATTATGGAGCCCATTGATAGTCGGGTCACTGATGAATCAAAGCTGGCGTCACAGCATAAGGCATTCGGCATCTGGGCTGACCGAGCGGAACCTTTAAGTGTTGAAGAACAAGTAGCGGATCTAAGGCGGCGGAGATTCGATGATCTTTGATACCGACGTTCTCATTTGGTTTCTCCGGGGCAGTCCCAAGGCAGCACGAGCTGTTGATTCTGAAGAAAACAGAAGTATCTCCTTGGTTACGTACATGGAGCTATTGCAGAGGTCCAAAAACAAGCACGAAACTCACGAAATTAAAGGTTTTCTGAAAGATTTCGGATTTTCCACGCTTCCTCTGACCGAGAACATTGGCCATAGGGCATCTATCTACGTCGAAGAGTACGCGCTATCCCATTCCATCGGTGTTGCCGGCGCACTTGTAGCGGCTACGGCGGTTGAGGGAAACCAGGTCTTGCTCAGCGCCAATATCAAACACTTCAAATGTGTAAAAGAGCTTCAGTTGAAGCAGTTTCGGCCATGAGCGAGTTGCCACCTGATCGGGTAAGGGCTGACTTCTGATCAGCCACCCGGCGGGTCGGGCCGTAAGGCCCCGCCCCTATCCCGATTGGGGCTGACATCAGACGAATCCGCAACTTGACAGACTGTATCCGATAGAATAAAGCCGCGCTGTGAACATCTTTCTCCGCACGCCTGCACTCTCCGGCGGTAGCAATCTCGCCACCGCCCGGTCCTTGAATCCTTGTCCGTATCGAGCCACGTCATCATCCTTTCGCCCCCTCTATGGCTTTCCAATCGAAGCGACAACTATTCTGACGCGGGGGGTGAGTGAGACGCTGAATAGAGGGGGAAAGCCTTTCAGGCGCGCGGTAGAGACGGCCGCGGGGTGGTCACCAAGCACTGTACCCCCGAACCGGCAATCACCTGATCGCCTATGCGCTGCCCGGCCCGGGTTCAGAGATACCGGACGACGCCAGCCAGGCCATCGCCAGTCCGCAATTTGACGGGCCCCATCTCCACGGTCGTGCATTTCGCAGTCGATGGAACATGCAGCGAACTTTCCTGGCCGGGTACGCCAAATGCGCACCGTCCGCGCAAGTCTGCTCCCGAGCTCTGATCGTTCGTTTCGTCCGCTTTCGGATGTCGTCGGGGCAGGCAAACGCACATCCGTGCCGGCTTCACCCTGCATTAACGACGCCGTCTTCATGGTAGCGAGGCGGTCGAGATCGCATGCCCATCCAACGCCGAGCACTGCCTTATGGAGAGACGCACATGGCCAAACAAAACGCCCCCGATCACGACAGCAAGCAGGACCAGCTTTCCGCTTTTCATCGCAGCAATGACGGCGGCGGCCTGACGAGCAACCAGGGCATCGGCATCGCCGACAATCAGAACACCCTGAAGAGCGGAATCCGCGGCCCGCAGCTGCTGGAAGATTTCGTATTGCGCGAAAAGATCACCCACTTCGACCATGAACGGATTCCGGAACGGGTGGTGCATGCGCGGGGCGCGGCCGCACACGGTTACTTTCAGGCCTATGAGCCGCTGGGCGACACGCTGTCCAGCGCGAGTTTCCTGCAGGACCCGTCGAAGAAGACGCCGGTGTTCGTGCGCTTTTCGACCGTCGCAGGATTTCGCGGCTCCGCCGACACCGCACGTGACGTGCGCGGCTTCGCGGTGAAGTTCTACACCGAGGACGGTAACTGGGATCTGGTCGGCAACAATATCCCGGTGTTTTTCATCCAGGACGCGATCAAGTTCCCGGACCTGATCCACTCGGTAAAGCCCGAACCACACAACGAAATCCCGCAGGCGCAGAGCGCGCATTCCACATTCTGGGACTTCATGTCGCTGATGCCCGAATCCATGCACATGGCGATGTGGATCATGTCCGACCGCGCGATTCCGCGCAGCTACAGGATGATGGAGGGCTTCGGCATCCATACCTTCCGCATGATCGACGACAGCGGCAAGTCGCGCTTCGTCAAGTTCCACTGGAAGCCCAGGCTCGGCACGCACGCCCTGGTCTGGGACGAGGCGATGAAGCTCGGTGGCCAGGACCCCGACTTCCACCGCCGCGACCTGTGGGAGGCGATCGACAACGGCGACTATCCGGAATGGGAATTCGGCGTGCAGGTGGTCGAGGAAGACCAAGCCGACCAGTTCGACTTCGACCTGCTCGATGCGACCAAGATCATCCCCGAGGAACTGGTGCCGGTGCGCAAGATCGGCAAGCTGGTGCTCGACCGCAACCCCGACAACTACTTTTCCGAAACCGAGCAGGTCGCATTCTGCCCGGCCAACATCGTGCCGGGCATCGACTTCTCCGAGGACCCGCTGCTGCAGGGGCGGCTGTTTTCGTACCTGGATACCCAACTGATCCGGCTGGGCGGTCCGAACTTCAACGAAATCCCGATCAACCGGCCGGTGTGTCCTGTGCACAACCTGCAGCGCGACGGCTATGGGCGGCAGGCCATCGACCGCGGCCGCACCGCCTACGAGCCGAATTCGCTGGCCGGCAACTGCCCGGTGCAGGGCGGGGCGCCGCGCAGCTTCCAGTCCGTGGCCACGCGCGTGGACGGCGAGAAGCTGCGCGCGCGCAGCCCCAGCTTCGCCGACCACTTCACGCAGGCCACGCTGTTCTATCAGAGCCAGAGCGCGGTCGAGCAACAGCACATCGTGGAGGCCTTGTCCTTCGAACTCGGCAAATGCGACGTGCCGCATGTGCGCCGCCGCGTGGTCGCGCTACTCGCCCACATCGATGAGAACCTGGCCGCCGGCGTGGCCGCCAATCTCGGCATCGAACCGGATCCCGACCTGAGCTATCTCGACGACTACACCGGCACCCAGCCCAACGAGCGCCGCGGAGCCGCCAAGCCCGGAAAATCGCCGGCGCTGTCGATGGTGACCGGAAACCCGGAGACGATCGCCACGCGCAAGCTCGCGATCCTGGCGATGGACGGCTTCGATGCGGCCGGCGTCAGTGCCGTGAAGAAAGCCGTCAGCGACGGCGGCGGCCAGTGCATGCTGATCGCCGGCAGCCTTGGCACGATCACCGCCGAAGATGGCAGCGAGATGAAGCCGGACCTGTCGTTCATGACCTCGCGTTCGACCCTGTTCGACGCCGTCTATGTCGCCGGCGGCGAGGCCAGTGCCAAGGCGATCGGCCAGGATGCCGACGCCGTGCACTTCTTCAAGGAAGCCTTCCGCCACGGCAAGGCGCTGGCGGCCAGCGGCGCGGCGGTGGCGCTGCTCCAGCGCGAGCGCCTGCCCAAGGTGGACTATGCGGACTCCGAGCAGATCGTCGACGATGCCGGCGTGGTCACCGTGGCGGGCGAGTCGGTGGACTGGAAGGCATTCACGCAACAGTTTGTCGGCAGCATCGCCCAGCACCGGCACTGGGAGCGCAGCGGCCGCGCGATGGTGGACGCATGAGCGCCACCTTTCGCGGGACAACGCAATGACGCCGCCGGATTCCGGTGCGGGCGGCCTGCCGGAGCCGGTCTCGGCCGTCGCAATCGACGAGCTTCTTGAGCGCTGCGGAGCGATGCCCGCAGTCGACAAGCTTGCGGCGCTGATCGAGGCCGGATTCGACCGGCTGCCCTTGCCCGGCGGCGGGCAAACGCTCGACCGCTGGCGCGCACTGGCCGCGGTCGCCGCGCATGACCTGAGCCTGGTCAAGCTCTACGAGGGCCATACCGACGCACTGGCGATCCGCGCCGAACTGGGCGATGCGCCCGATGAACCCTGGAACGCGAGCTGGGGTGTATGGGCCGCGGAACCGCCGAACGCCCGTCTGTACGCACAGAGCCGGCAAGACAGCCGGTACACGCTGCGGCTCGATGGTCGCAAGGCCTGGTGCTCCGGTGCCGCATCGGTGAGTCACGCCCTCGTCACCTGCTGGCAGCGCGAGGACGGCGGCGCCGATCGTGGACCGCTGCTGGCGGCCGTGGCGATGAACCAGCCTGGCGTGCGAGTCAGCGACGAGGGCTGGCAAGCGGTCGGCATGGCGGAATCGGCCAGCGTCGAAGTGAGCTTCGACGGTGCCAAGGCACGGCTGGTCGGCGAACTCGGGGCCTATGTGAACCGGCCGGGATTCTGGCAGGGCGGCGCCGGCATCGCCGCCTGTTGGTACGGCGCGACGGCGATCCTGGCCGGGCCGCTGCGTCAGCGCATCGCGCAGCGGCCGGAGCCGCATGCCGCCGCCCATCTCGGGGCGGTGGACGTGGCCCTGAGCCGCACCGCTGCGCTGCTGCGCGAAACGGCCGCCGAAATCGACCGCCGTCCGGCGGCCTATGCGCAGCTGATCGCCTTGCGCGCCCGCGCGGCCGCGGAGCGTACCGCCGGCTTCGTGCTCGACCACGTCGGCCGCGCGCTCGGCGCGGCGCCGTTCTGTCAGCACGGCGATTTCGCGCGCCGTGCCGCGGACCTGCCGGTGTTCATCCGCCAGTGCCATGCCGAACGCGATCTGCAGACGCTCGGCGAACTGCTCGCCGCACCGCGGGAGGCGCCGTGGACGCTGTAGCGCTTCGTGTGCCGGCGGGCGAAGCGCCGCATGCCGGAGAAGGCCGCGAGATCGTCGGCGAGGGCACGCCGGAGGCCGCGTGGCGATCATGGCGAGGTCTCGCGCAGCTGTCGCGCGCCGGGCTGGACGAACTGGTTCCGCCGGGCCGGCGCACGGTGATCGTTGCGCCGCATCCGGATGACGAGGTCCTTGGTGCCGGCGGCCTGCTGAGCGCGCTCGCCGAGCGCCGGCGCGAGGTGCTGATCGTCGGCGTGACCGAAGGCGAGGGCTCGCATCCCGGTTCGGCGCTGTGGCACGCAAAGGCGCTGGCGGCACGACGCGGCGCCGAGCGCAGCGAGGGCTTGCAGGCGCTGGGACTTGCCGCCGGCATCGACCGACTCGGCTACGCGGACGGGCAACTTGCCTCGGACATCCCCGGTCTGGCCCGCCGGCTCGGCGAGACGCTGCGGCAAGACGATGTGGTGTTCGCGACCTGGGCCTGCGACGGCCATCCCGATCACGAAGCGGTGGGGCAGGCCGCCGCCCGGGCCTGTGCCGCCCGCGGCGCGCGCCTGCTGCAGATGCCGGTGTGGATGTGGCACTGGGCGCAGCCAGGCTCCGAGCGCGTGCCCTGGCAGCGGGCCATCCGGTTCGAACTCGGAGACGCGGCGCTGGCGCGCAAGCGCGCCGCGATCGCCTGCCATCGCAGCCAGCTCGAAGCCGACGCCACGCGCGGCGCGCCGCCGATTCTCGGCACCGCGGCGCTGGCGCGCTGGCTGCGCCCCTACGAGGTCTTCTTTACATGAGCGGCCTGGCCGCAGACGAGGATTATTTCGAAAGCCTGTACCGCGACAGCGCGGACCCCTGGGGCTTCCGCACACGTTGGTACGAACAGCGCAAGCGCGCGTTGACACTGGCTGCGTTGCCGCACCGCCGCTATCGCAGTGCGCTGGAAGCGGGCTGCGCCACCGGCGAACTGGCCGCCGAACTGGCCGGCCGTTGCGAACACCTGCTGGCCTGCGATTTTCACGAAGGCGCGCTGCATCGGGCACGGCTGCGCCTGGCGGGATATCCGCAGGCACGCGTGGAACGCCGCCGTCTGCCACAGGACTGGCCCGACGGCGTTTTCGAGCTGATCGTCGTCAGCGAACTCGGCTACTACCTCGGCGACCGGGATCTGGACGAACTGCTGCGCCGCGCGCGCGCCGGCCTGGGCGATGGCGGTGTGCTGCTGGCCTGCCACTGGCGCCACCGCTTTGCCGAAGCCGTGCGCGCCGGCGATGCGGTGCACGCTGCTTTCGCCGCACTCGGCCTGCCGCGACTGCTGCGCCACGAGGAACCCGATTTTCTGCTGGAAGCCTGGTCGCCGGACCCGACATCGGTGGCCGCCCGTGAAGGCCTTTCCGCAATGACCGACCCCACACCATCGGAGCAAGAAACGAGATGATCGGCATCGTCATACCCGCGCATAACGAAGAAGCCTTGCTGGGAGACTCTCTGGCGGCGGTGCTGGCCGCGGCGCGGCACCCGGACCTTGGCGGCGAGCCGGTCGAGATTGTCGTCGTGCTCGATGCCTGCACCGATGCCAGCGCGGAAATCGCCAGCGCCTACGGCGTGAGCTGCGTCGCCGTCGAGGTGCGCAACGTCGGTCATGCGCGGCGTCGCGGCGCCGAGTGGCTGCTGGCGCGTGGCGCCCGCTGGCTGGCGTTCACCGATGCCGATTCGGTGGTCGCCGCCGACTGGCTGCCGTGCCAGCTCAACCTCAAGACCGACGCGGTCTGCGGCTCGGTCACGGTCCGCGACTGGGGTGCGCACAGCGCCGAGGTACGCGCGCGCTTTGATGCCGGCTACCGCGATCGGGACGGCCACCGCCACGTCCACGGCACCAATTTCGGCGTCTCGCGCGCCGCGTATCTGGCCGTCGGCGGATTCGCGCCGCTGGCGGTCGGCGAGGATGTGGCCCTGGCCGCGGCTTTGGAACGCGCCGGCTTCGCCATCGCTTGGAGCGCGGCACCTCGGGTCGCCACCAGCGCCCGTCTCGTCGCGCGCGCCCGCGGCGGTTTCGGCGACTTCATCGATGGTCTGTATCGCGTCGGCGCCAGCGTCGTCGACACCTCGGCGCAGGCGCTCGGCAGCGCCGCCGCCCTGGCCGAGACGGCGGAATGAGGCCGCAATGACGGCGCCCTGCTTATGGCCTGCTGGCCAGTTCCGCGTTTTCGATCGGTGGTCGCCTGCAAGTTGGCGCTGCCAATCCCGCGGCGCAAGCTGGCGGCGATCATCGCGTTCGGCGCCGGTACGCAGGTCGTCGCGCTGAGCTTCGAGCTGATGGCGGAGTCGGTGGAGAAGGGGGCGATCGGCTTCGTCCTCGCCGGGCAGCTGTCCGGAACGCTGGTCTTTATCCTGCTCGACACCATGCTGGACCGGGCACATGTTCCCGGAAGCCTTCGACAACGGCGGCCCCTGGGTGGCGCTGGCGACGAGCGCCGCCTTTCTCGACGGGCTCGACCGGAGATCGGCGCGCACTTCGGTCTGCACTACTCGACCGTAAGCCGGATCGCGCGAGGTGTTGATCGACAGGTTTCGTCAAGAAGCAAGACCTGACCCTAAGTTCACCCGCTAAACCGAGACATGGACACTACTTGACCATATCGATATCCGGATTTCAGTCAAAGGCTTCCGGATTGGTCGCAACTTAACCAGCGCGCGGCAGGCGCAAGCACTCAAGCCAACTTCAGCGGGAATTTCGCAAAACCCTCGAATGTATAAAAATCACCAGCGCCAGGCCACCAGATGCCTCGAAAGCGCTTTGCCTAAGTGTCGGAATTGCTTGTTGCGATTGGCGCTTTTGAATTAGGATCGCGGCGACTCTTAAAAACGCCGCGACACTCGTGGCGAGTGGGGAATCGATGCGCGTTCGGGGGATTCGGGGGGCATTCGCCCTGTTGCTGGTGTCGGCACTCGCGGCCTGTGGAGGCGGCGGCGGCTTTTCGTCGGATGGCGGCGGCTTCGATAATGGTGGAGATGGCGGGGGTGACAGCGGGAGTGTTGGTCCTGTCGCAGCCCTAGTCTTAAGTAGCGTCCAAGCGCAGATACTTGCTGATGGAGAATCCACGGCCGTTTTAAGCGCTGTGGTTCAGGATGCTGACGGTAACGGCGTTGGTGGCGAAACTGTCACGTTTTCCACCACCGCCGGGACGCTCTCGGAGAGTTCTGCAAGCACTGACTCCAGTGGGGTCGCCGCCATTCGGTTGACGTCATCTACGATCGTCGGGCGAGCGACGATTACCGCGCGACATCCTGGCACTGCAATTTCCGCAACCACTTCTGTGGATTTCGTTGCAGCTAATACCAGCAGACTTGTACTTTCGTTGTCGCCGTCGTCCGTACGACCGGATAAGCCCGTGACCGTCTCTGTGCAGGCACTGGATTCCAACGGCAATCCGATCGCCAACGAAGCTGTTCGTTTCGATAATGTACAGAACCAAAGCGGGGGTACGTTTTCCGACGTTCAGGTTAGTACAGACGCGAACGGACGGGCGCTAACGACTTACACGGCCGGTTCCAGTTCCGGCGTCGATACGCTGCGCGGCCAGACGGCCGGTGGATTGTTCGCCACGGCTGATCTGACGATCAGCGCCAGCGCAGTGCTTGCGGGAAGTCTGGAGCTGACGACGGGGGCCGACAGGCTGGTCGCCGACGGGTCGTCTACGGTCGCGTTACGCGCGACGGTGACCGACACTGAGGGGGCTGCAGTCAGCGGATTGATCGTCAGCTTTTCTGCATCGGCGGGTAGTCTTTCGGCCAGCAGCTCAATCACCAATTCAGACGGGGTTGCGCAGGTGGTTTTGCAGGCGGGCACGATCGCTGGCTCGGTCACTGTTACTGCATCCGCAGCGGGATACAGCGCTACCTCCGCCTTGGACTTCGTGCCGGCAGATGCAAGCGTGATTACGCTCAGCGTAGCTCCGACGTCGATTGCTCCAGGCGCAAATGCCTCCGTTTTGGCCTTCGTAGCCGACGAGAACGGCAATCGCGTCCCCGGAGAGACAATATCCTTTTCGACGTCGGGCAACGGACATTTGTCGAGCACGACCGTCGCCACCAACAGCAACGGTGAGGCCATGACGACGTTCACGTCGTCTGGCACCGGTACGCAAACGATTCAGGCGCGGATGGCCAATGGGGTGAGTGCGAACGCGTCAATCGACGTTAGCACTGCGGCGGCCACGATATCGGCGGTGAATGTTTCGTCCGGAGCATCAACGATAGCTGCAGGGGGAAGCACGACGGTCCTACGTGCGACTGTCGCGACCGATGCCGGAGCGATCAGCGGCATCCCAGTTAATTTCGGCACTACACTGGGAACGCTCAGCGCTTTAAGCGCGATGACAAATGCGTCGGGCGTTGCCCAGGTCACGTTGCAGAGCTCATTGCGTGTCGGCACAGCGACAGTGACGGCGAGCTCGGGTGGATTTTCCAGTAATGTGCAGGTGGCATTTACAGCGGGTGTACCTACGGCGGTGGCCGTGAGCCTGGCGCCGTCGACAGTGGCGCCGAACCGGGCGACGACGGTAGTGGCGCGGGTGACGGACGCCAACGGCAACGCGGTGGGTAACCAGCGCGTGGACTTCTCGGCGCCGAGCGGGGCGGGCAGTTTCGCGTCGACGGGGACGAATGCGGCCTCGGCGGTGACGAGCTCGGACGGCGTGGCGCAACTGGCGTACACGCCGGATGGCAGCCCGACCAGTGTGCCGCTGACGGTGACCACCGCCTCGGGTGTATCGGGCACGGCAACGCTGAGTATTGATCCGTCCGCCGAAGCGGTGACGACGATCGTGCTGACGCCGGGGGCGAATGAAGTACCGGTGGGCGGTAGCACGACGTTGCGGGCGACGATTTCCGGTGACAGCGGTCCGCTGTCGGGGGTGAGCGTGAGCTTCGCGACGACGCTGGGGATGCTGGGAGCGTCCAGCGCGATCACCAACGCTTCAGGCATTGCCGAAGTGACACTGAAGGCCACCAATACGGTCGGTACGGCGACGGTGACGGCGAGCTCGGGTGGATTTTCCAGTAATGTGCAGGTGGCATTTACAGCGGGTGTACCTACGGCGGTGGCCGTGAGCCTGGCGCCGTCGACAGTGGCGCCGAACCGGGCGACGACGGTAGTGGCGCGGGTGACGGACGCCAACGGCAACGCGGTGGGTAACCAGCGCGTGGACTTCTCGGCGCCGAGCGGGGCGGGCAGTTTCGCGTCGACGGGGACGAATGCGGCCTCGGCGGTGACGAGCTCGGACGGCGTGGCGCAACTGGCGTACACGCCGGATGGCAGCCCGACCAGTGTGCCGCTGACGGTGACCACCGCCTCGGGTGTATCGGGCACGGCAACGCTGAGTATTGATCCGTCCGCCGAAGCGGTGACGACGATCGTGCTGACGCCGGGGGCGAATGAAGTACCGGTGGGCGGTAGCACGACGTTGCGGGCGACGATTTCCGGTGACAGCGGTCCGCTGTCGGGGGTGAGCGTGAGCTTCGCGACGACGCTGGGGATGCTGGGAGCGTCCAGCGCGATCACCAACGCTTCAGGCATTGCCGAAGTGACACTGAAGGCCACCAATACGGTCGGTACGGCGACGGTGACGGCGAGCTCGGGTGGATTTTCCAGTAATGTGCAGGTGGCATTTACAGCGGGTGTACCTACGGCGGTGGCCGTGAGCCTGGCGCCGTCGACAGTGGCGCCGAACCGGGCGACGACGGTAGTGGCGCGGGTGACGGACGCCAACGGCAACGCGGTGGGTAACCAGCGCGTGGACTTCTCGGCGCCGAGCGGGGCGGGCAGTTTCGCGTCGACGGGGACGAATGCGGCCTCGGCGGTGACGAGCTCGGACGGCGTGGCGCAACTGGCGTACACGCCGGATGGCAGCCCGACCAGTGTGCCGCTGACGGTGACCACCGCCTCGGGTGTATCGGGCACGGCAACGCTGAGTATTGATCCGTCCGCCGAAGCGGTGACGACGATCGTGCTGACGCCGGGGGCGAATGAAGTACCGGTGGGCGGTAGCACGACGTTGCGGGCGACGATTTCCGGTGACAGCGGTCCGCTGTCGGGGGTGAGCGTGAGCTTCGCGACGACGCTGGGGATGCTGGGAGCGTCCAGCGCGATCACCAACGCTTCAGGCATTGCCGAAGTGACACTGAAGGCCACCAATACGGTCGGTACGGCGACGGTGACGGCGAGCTCGGGTGGATTTTCCAGTAATGTGCAGGTGGCATTTACAGCGGGTGTACCTACGGCGGTGGCCGTGAGCCTGGCGCCGTCGACAGTGGCGCCGAACCGGGCGACGACGGTAGTGGCGCGGGTGACGGACGCCAACGGCAACGCGGTGGGTAACCAGCGCGTGGACTTCTCGGCGCCGAGCGGGGCGGGCAGTTTCGCGTCGACGGGGACGAATGCGGCCTCGGCGGTGACGAGCTCGGACGGCGTGGCGCAACTGGCGTACACGCCGGATGGCAGCCCGACCAGTGTGCCGCTGACGGTGACCACCGCCTCGGGTGTATCGGGCACGGCAACGCTGAGTATTGATCCGTCCGCCGAAGCGGTGACGACGATCGTGCTGACGCCGGGGGCGAATGAAGTACCGGTGGGCGGTAGCACGACGTTGCGGGCGACGATTTCCGGCGACAGCGGTCCGCTGTCGGGGGTGAGCGTGAGCTTCGCGACGACGCTGGGGATGCTGAGTGCCGACAGTGCGACGACCAATGCCTCGGGTATTGCCGAAGTGACGTTCGACGCAACGGACACCGTCGGCACAGCGACGGTTCGTGCGTTCGCGGGCGGAAAGTCTGACCAGGCAACGGTTGGTTTTGTTGCCGGCGCGGCGTCACGGGTCGAATTGAATGCGTCGCCGGTCGTCGTGCCGATTGGCGGTACGAGCATTGTGCAGGCTTCGGTATTGGACGCCGATGGCAACCCTGTGTCGGGCACGACAGTCCTGTTCGACCTGCCAACGGACAATTCCGGGGCGACGCTGGCAAGCACCAGTGTGGTCACGGATGCGAACGGACGCGCGACGACGAGCTACACAGCGGGGTCGAACACATTTACAGCGGTGACCGACACGGTGCGCGCACGCGTGGCATCGCTGACGGCGAAAAGCATCGATATCGCCGTGACAGTGCAACTCGGCATGCTCGATGTGCAGCCTGCGAATGACAGCATTGTTGCCAATGGCGCGGATTCGACAACCCTGATCGCCACGGTCCTCGATTCCAATGGTGCGCCGGTCAGCAATGCACCGGTCATGTTCCGAACTTCAGCCGGAACCTTGTCGCCGGCTGATGCGACAACGGACCCATCCGGGACCGCGACGGTGCGATTGCAATCGCCCACAACGATTGGTTCAGCGGCGATCACAGCCACGGTGCCGGGGCTCTCGGCATCCACTTCGGTGCAGTTCCTTCCGGGTGAACCCGACGGTGTCTCGCTTTCGCCGAGTCCGGGCGCGGTGGTGGTCGGCGGCAGCACCACGTTGACGGCGACGATATTGGATGCCAATGCCAATCCGGTGTCCGATGAACAGTTGCTGTTCTCGATTGTCGGCAATAACACCGGTGGAACTCTGGTGTCGGCTACCGCCACGACGGATGGTAATGGTAGGGCGACGGTTGCTTATCAAACCGGACCAGCGGCGGGCACGGATACGATCAATGTAGCAACCGCAGGCGGTAAGAACGGGACGGCGACTGTCGTATCCAGCGCAGCCAATGCGCTGGTGGCGCAGCTCACCCTAAATTTGGGGACGGATTCGGTCGCGGCTGGAGACGGCGACGTCGCGGTCGATGCCCTTGTGGCCGATCCCGCCGGTAATCCGGTGGCAGGCGCCAGCGTGATGTTCACCACGACGGCGGGCAGTCTCTCCAGCACTATGGCGACAACCGACGCGACGGGGCGCGCGCGCGTTCAGCTAGCACCACCGAACTTCGCGACCACGCTATCGATTCGGGCGGCGGTGGCCGGAATTTCAGACGAGGATCAACTTCAAGTCGTCCCGGCCGCGGCCGATGCCGGCCATTCGAGCATTACGGCCAATCCGACGACGCTGCTTTCCGATGGAGCTTCGACGACGACGGTGACCGTGATACTGAACGACCGTTTCGACAATCCCTTGCCGGATGGTCGTACGGTTCGCCTGCTGACTACTGCTGGCGCCTTCGTTTCCGGCAATACCGCCAGCCTCGCCAGTGGGCGGGCCAGTCTGGAACTGCGTTCGCCGAGTTTGCCGGGAACGGCGACCATTAGCGTCCAGGACCTGCCCGGACTTTCGACCGAAGTCAGCTTCGAGTCCGCCAGCACTGGCGATCCGGCTTCGATCCGTTTCGTCGTCGTCGATCCGTCACTGAGCGTGGCCGGCGTCGGGCAGAACGATCAGACCTCGATCACCGTGACCGTGCTCGACTCTGCGGGCAATGTCATCGACGAGTCGCTCTACGGCAACGGTTCGCTAAACAACCTGCAAGCGCGTTTCGTGACCCGGCCGGGAGGCGGTGAGGCGATTGCCGGACGCGACGCCGATGGAACTGTCATCAGTAGCGGCACCTCGGACACGCTCGATGTCCGTACGCGCGACGGCGTTGCGGTCTTGACGCTATTGAGCGGAACGGCCTCTGGAATCGTCGAGATCGAATTCTCGGTTCTCGACTTTGACGGCACCAGTATCAGTGCCCGCGCCAGCCTGCCGCAGGTATCGATCGCCGGCGGTCCGCCGCATACGATTGTGTTCTCCGGGCCGATCACCGGTGCGGTGGAGAATCTCGACAACGGCAACTATCGGCTTATCGGCAAGGTGGACGTCACCGATCGCTATGGCAATGCCGTGCCGGATGGCACGGTGGTTAACTTCGCCGTCATGGATTCGGTCATGATGCATGACAACACCGGCGACAAGACCGCGGGATCCTCCGAGCTGAACCGCTCGGGCACTAGCCTGATCCGGCGGCGTTGTACGACCGAACCCTTGCCTGACGGCGAGGCGACCGGTTGTTCCGCGCCGAGCCTTCAGGCGGATGCCAGCGATTTCACCAGTCCGATCCTGCGAAATGGAACCGACCGTACGATCCAGACCGGAGACCTGGTCCTGTTGCGCAATGCCACCACTAACGACAAGCGCCGCCTGGTCGACAACGTGGACAGCGCCACACAATTGAGTGCCCAGCAAAGCTACATGACCAGCGAAAGCGGCCGCGAGATGTTCGTCGGCGCCTCTCTGCTGGGCGTGCAGATTTTCGGGCTCGACGAAGATGGAGGCCTGACGCCGGGAACGGGCATCGTGAAGGAGGGAATTGCTGAATTGCGTCTGGCCTATCCGGCCAATGTGCGCACCATCCTCACCGGGTGCTATGGCTATCCGTTCATCGACCGAGCCTATTCGGATCGTGACCGTCGTGGCACGGTGCCGCAGTCCCGCCAGATCATCACCGTGGCCAGCGCCGGCAGCAACGCCGTTGCGATCGATCAGGAGCAGTTCTGCTTCAAGGCGATTGCTGGGGCTACGCTGTCGCCGTCCCCGGCGACGGTGATATTGGGCAGTGGAGGTTCGGCAACCGTCGACCTGCTGCTGCGTGATGGGGGCGATACGATTCCGTTGCCGTACACCGGTCTCGGTTGCTTTGTCAGTGAGGTTAATCGCGATGACAACAGCGATTTTTCAGTCGCTGCCGATGTTCTCGGAAATTCCGACGGCGATTCCGCGACGGGCGTTTCCGGCCATGGCTCGGTTCGCATTTCGGTCAGTGGTATGAACATCGTCAACGGTGACCAAGCGACTGTAAATTGTGTCGGCCTGGATGCTAGCGCTTCGATCACAGTGGGTGCGCCGTAGCGGATTTGCATGGGTAGTCCGGCCCTGTGTGGTCGGGGCTGGGCCACCGGGATTCGTCGCAGGCCCTTGTCAAATGCATCCCGCCGGGTTTGAATCGCGCTTTACTGGCGAGATGCGAATCCGGCAATGCTTATCGGCGTTCCGAAGGAAATCAAGAATCACGAATACCGCGTGGGTCTGACGCCGTCCGGCGTTCGTGAACTGGCGGGGCGTGGTCATCAGGTGATGATCCAGAAAGCGGCGGGCGAGGCGATCGGTCTGTATGACGAGCAGTACCTCAACGCCGGAGCCGTGCTGGTCGACACGCCGGAAGAAATCTTCGCGATGGCCGACATGGTCGTGAAGGTGAAGGAACCCCAACCGACCGAATATGCGCAGCTGCGGGAAGGACAGCTGCTGTTTACCTATCTTCATCTGGCGCCGGATCCCGAACAGACCAAAGGCCTGGTGGAATCGGGCTGCGTCGCGATCGCGTATGAGACGGTGATCGACGGCAAGGGCGGCCTGCCCTTGCTGGCGCCGATGAGCGAAGTGGCGGGGCGCATGTCGATTCAGGCCGGCGCGCATGCCCTGGAGAAGGCGCAGGGCGGTGTGGGTCTGCTGATGGGCGGCGTGCCCGGTGTGGCTCCGGCGGAGGTCGCCATCATCGGCGGCGGGGTGGTGGGCTACAACGCGGCGCGCATCGCCGTGGGCATGGGGGCCAAGGTCACGATTCTGGACCGCTCGCTGTCGCGCCTGAACTATCTGGATTCGCTGTTTCAGGGCCGGCTCAATACGATCTATTCAACGGTCGATGCGCTGGAAGAATATGCGCTCAAGGCCGATCTGGTGATCGGCGCCGTGCTGATTCCCGGCGCTGCGGCACCCAAGCTGGTGACGCGCGACATGCTCAAGCAGATGAAGAACGGCGCGGTGATCGTGGACGTGGCGATTGATCAGGGCGGCTGTTTCGAGACCAGCCGCGCCACCACGCATCAGGACCCCACGTATATCGTCGACGGTGTGGTGCACTACTGCGTGGCCAACATGCCGGGCGGCGTGGCGCGCACGTCCACCTTCGCCTTGACCAATGCGACGATGCCGTACGTGTTGTCACTGGCGGACAAGGGCTACCGCAAGGCGCTGCAGGACGATGCGTATCTGTTGGAAGGCCTGAACGTGTACTTCCACAAAGTGACTTACAAGGCCGTCGCCGAGGCCCTGGGCTATGAGTATCTGCAGGCGCGGCAGGCGCTGGACTGGCGCTTCTGATCCCGGCTGGATGCGCGATCCTGATCCGGAGCCGTGCAGCCCGGCTCCGGATCAGGCAAAATTCGCGTCCATTTCGTCAATGGTGGCCCGCGTCGGCCCCCGCGACGGTCAGCCGTGAACTCCGCCAGGCCCGGAAGGGAGCAACGGTAGCGGTGCGACCGGGCGCCGGGACCGTCGGCGCGGGCCGCCTCCAAATTTCGTGAGGCGAGAGGTGTGAGGCGTCAGGCGTTTCCTTGTCCGAACGGTCCGCGGCTTTGCGGCGCACGCCTCGCGCTTCTCGTTTGCCCCCTCACGCAGCTATGAGCTACCTCGCACTCGCACGCAAGTGGCGGCCTCGGCGCTTCGAGGATGTCGTCGGCCAGCCGCATGTGGTCCAGGCGCTGACGCATGCGCTCGACACCGATCGTCTGCATCCCGCGATCCTGCTGACCGGCACGCGTGGCGTCGGCAAGACCACGCTGGCGCGTATCGTCGCCAAGTCCCTGAACTGCGAGATCGGCGTCAGCGCCAATCCCTGTGGCGAATGCTCGTCCTGCCGCGAAGTCGACGAGGGCCGTTTCGTCGATTTGCTGGAAATCGACGCCGCGAGTCGCACCAAGGTCGAGGACACACGTTCGATGCTGGACAACGTCCAGTACGCGCCGGTGCGCGGGCGCTACAAGGTCTATCTGATCGACGAGGTCCACATGCTGTCCGGGCACTCGTTCAACGCGCTGCTCAAGACGCTTGAGGAGCCGCCGCCACACGTCAAATTCATTCTCGCGACCACGGACCCGCAGAAGCTGCCGATCACGGTGCTGTCGCGCTGTTTGCAGTTCCATCTCAAGCGCTTTCCCACGGGCTCGATTCGCAGTCTGATGGAGCGCGTGCTGGCGGAAGAGGGCGTGACATTCGAATCCCCGGCGCTGGCCGAGCTGGCACGCGCCGCCGACGGTTCGATGCGCGACGGTTTGTCGCTGCTCGATCAGGCCCTGGTGTTTGCCGGTGGCAGCTCGCTCAGCGTGGCGCAGATCGACGACATGCTGGGCAGCGGCGGCCGGCGTCTGTTGCTGGAACTGATCGGTGCCGTGGCGGTGGCCGATTCGGACCGTCTGCTGGCGGGCTTTCAGCGGCTCGACGAGATGGCGCCGGATTTTTCGGCGCTGAGCGATGATCTTTCCGCGATCCTGCAGCGGATCGCCGTCCTGCAACTGCTGCCGAAAGCGCGCAACGAGGACGATGACGACACGCTGGTCGAGCTGGCGCGGTCCCTGCCGGCCGAGGACGTGCAGCTTTACTATCAGATTGCCATTGCCGGCCGCCGCGACCTGCCGTGGACGCCGGACCCGCGCCTCGGTTTTGAAATGACCGTGCTGCGGATGATGACGTTTCGTCCGGTTGATGTGCCGTCGGCGCCCGTCGGCGCCGGGGCGGGCGCGTCGGGCGGGCGTTCCGGGGAGGGCTCGGGCAGTTCGCCGCGCTCGAATGCGGCCAGCGCTGCCGGCGCATCGGCGGCCCGGAACGATGCCGCGCCGCCGGCCCGACCCCCGGTTCAGCTGGTGTGGCCGGAGCCCGCAGCGGCACAGGCGAGCGCCGCGGCATCTGCGAACAATGATGCCGGCGACGCCTTTTCGCCCGAAGACGAACGCTGGGCCGATCAGGTCGAAACCCTGGAACTCGAAGGCTTCGTGCGCGGCCTCGCGCGTCATTGCGCCTGGATCGCTCAGGACGACGATCGGATTCGGCTCGGGCTGCTGCGCAGCTTCGAGCATCTGTTGCAGGATGAGCGCCGCCAGCTGATTCAGGACGCCCTGTCCAAGGCGCAGGGTCGGCCGCTCATGCTGGCGATCGAGATGAACGAGGCGGCGACCCGCACGCCGATGGAGCGTGACCGGCGCCGGGCCGCGGCCCGGCAGGCGGCCGCGGAGGCGGCGATCGCGCAGGATCCGAACGTGCGTGCATTGCAGGACCGCTTCGGCGCGCAGCTCCGCACCGGTTCGGTTCAGCCCCTGTAGCTTACGGTCCGTCACGGACATTTCCCCACCAGAGCCTTCACGGAGAACAGACATGAAAGGTCCCATGGGCCAGCTGATGCGCCAGGCGCAGCAGATGCAGGATCAGATGAAGCGCATCCAGGAAGAGATCGCGCAGGCCGAGGTCACCGGCGAATCCGGTGCCGGCATGGTCAAGATCACGCTGACCGGCAAGCACCAGGCGCGCCGCGTCGAGATCGACCCGGCGGCGCTGTCCGAAGACAAGGAATTTCTCGAAGACCTGATCGCGGCCGCGATCAACGACGCCAGCGCCAAAGCCGAGGAACTGTCCAAGGAGCGCATGGCGCAGGCCACGGCGGGTCTGAACCTGCCGCCTGGCATGAACCTGCCGTTCTGAGCCACGACCGTCCGTAATGGTCGCGTATTCCCCGCGTCTGGCTCGCCTGATCGAATCGCTGCGGCGTCTGCCCGGCGTGGGCCCGAAGTCCGCGCAGCGTATGGCGCTGCACCTGCTCGACCGCGACCGTGAAGGTGCATCGTTCGTGGCGCGCTCGATCGATGAAGCGCTGGAACATGTCGGTCGCTGCCCGAGCTGCCGTATGTTCTGCGAGGGTGGGAACTGCCTGTACTGTTCCCCGTCTCGCGCCGAGTCCGGCCAGCTGTGCGTCGTGGAGACCCCGGCGGACCTGCTGGCGATCGAGTCCAGCACGCCGTATCGCGGGCGCTATTTCGTGCTGATGGGCAAGCTCTCGCCGATCGACGGCATCGGCCCGGAAGAACTGGGCTTGAGCCTGCTGGCGCAGCGCATGGGTGGAGACCGCGTCAGCGAAGTCATCATCGCCACCAATCCCACGGTCGAAGGTGAGGCCACGGCGTACTACGTGGCCGAGATGGCGCGCGCCGCCGGCCTCAAGGTCACGCGCATCGCCCATGGCGTGCCGATGGGCGGCGAACTCGAATACGTGGACGGCAGCACCCTGGCGCATGCGTTTTCGGGGCGGCAGACCCTGGGCGCTTGAGGTTTTCGATACTGTTTTTGTTTCGCGCTTGTTTCGCGCTTGTTTCGCGCAAAGACGCTAGGCGCGCAGAAAGCGGTAAGAATGCTGTTGATAGGAGCGGAGCCACCGGTCCGTTCCTGCTACCGTTGCGACGGCCAACGCCTCCGGCCATGGAAAGCCCGCAGGATTTCGATGCGCTCGCCGCGGACACGATACGGCACGAGATAGTTTGTTCCGGGCACCACCAGCTCACGCGTGCCGGGGGCCCGTCCGGGACGCCCGAGACCGGGATGATCGGCCAGCGTGCCAACGGTGTTTTCTATCAGGACGACAATTCGGGCAGCGGCTTGAGGGTCATCCTGTGCAATGTAGTCAGCCTCTTCCTTGAAGTTGAGCAGCGCGCGGTTTAGCCACCTAATCTGCACGACGGCGCCAGCCGCCGAAGAAATTCCCAGCTTCACTGCGTTGCCTCGGCGAGTTTGTCCAGACGATCCCTGGCGCCGTCTTAGCGGCGAATGGTCATCGTTGTGGACATGGACGCAAATTGCTTGTGGGCGGATGTGTACATCCTGCCAAAACATGTTACCGGCGTCGCAAGCTTGGAATACGGGTACCCAAACAGTCTGCTGCTTTTCTGGGTGTCTTTGCGTCTTCGCGAGAAACCGGCTTTTGCCTCTGCCGTCATTTGGTCCCGAAAATCCGATCCCCGGCATCACCCAGCCCCGGCACGATGTAGCCGTGATCGTTCAGGCCGGGGTCAATGGCGGCGGTGAAGACCGGCACGTCCGGGTGCTTGTCATGGAAGTGCTCAAGACCTTCCGGACAGGTCAGCAGGCAGACGAAGCGGATCGAGCGCGGGCTGGCTTCCTTGAGGCGCTCGACCGCCGCCACAGCCGAATTGCCGGTGGCCAGCATCGGGTCGATGACGATCGCATCGCGGTTGCGCATGCCTTGCGGCATCTTGAAGTAGTACTCGACCGCGACCAGGGTCTTGGGGTCCCGATACAGGCCGATATGGCCGACGCGCGCACCGGGAACCACCGCGCGCATGCCTTCCAGAAAGCCCAGGCCGGCGCGCAGGATCGGCACGAACACGATCTTCTTGCCGTCGATCACGCGTGAGCGCATCGGGCCGATCGGGGTTTCGATGTCGATCTCCTGCATCGGCATCTCGCGCGTGACCTCGTAGGCCATCAGCGTCGCGATTTCGCCCATCAGCCGGGAGAACGTATTGGTGCTGGTGGACTTGCGCCGCGCCAGCGTCAGCTTGTGCTGCACCAGCGGGTGCTCGATGACGGTGACTTCGCCTTGCATGAATGCTCCTGGTCCTAGAAAACGGTGCCGTCGGTCTCGATGGACAATGGCGGCAGGCCGCTCCGAAGTTCCATTGCGAGCTGCCGCCCGGCACCCCAGGTTCCGCCTTGCAAGAGTGATGCGAGCGGCAGTTGTTGTGCATCCAGCTTCAACAGTCCGCGCACCGACTCGGCCAGCTTGTCGATCAGGCAGACGGTCAGCGCCCGCCATTCGATCACCAGTTCATCACCGACCTGCCAACTGCGCGGTCCGCGCGCGGCGTCTCGAAGTTGCAACCAGCCACTGTCAATCAGCAGGCCGCCGTTGCGGTACTCCGGCAAGGCTGTCAGCGCATCGAGCCCCGCGACCTCGAATCCGGCGGACTCGAACGGTTCGACCAGTGAATAGGCGAGCCATTGCGAGAGCTTGTGGAACGGGGCCCAGCCAGTCGAACCACCACGGCCGCCGGCATTGCGGTGCCGCCAGACATCGCCGAGCGGCGTGTCGTCGAGCCGCGACGGTGTCAGCCAGACGCTGCTGAAATGGTCGAGCAGCGCACGCAACAGCTCGGCGGCCTCGATCGTGGATCCTTGCGTCTTGCCGGCCAGCAGATCAAACAGCGCACCCGGTCTCGCCGGGCCGCCGAATACTCCGAATATCGATTCCTGGACTTCCAGCGCCTCGCCGAGGCGACGCAGCAGCGCAGCGCGACCTTCCAGGCCGAGCAGCGGATTGTCGGGACTGAGCTGGAACAGTTTGGCCAGATGCGGCGCATCGATGCGCTGCAGCCCCCGCGCATCCGCCTGCAAGGGTTTGCCGCGCTCGGACGAAAATGCCCCATTCACGAAAGCGTGAAAGCTGGCCACGCCGAGTCCTTCGGACCGTGTGTGGATCGTTCCGCCGGGTTCCTGCCAGCGCCACTGGGCGCCGGCGCCGGCGTCGAGCAACACGCTGACCACGGCCAGGTCCAGGCTGGCGCGCGCCAGTGCTTCGTCCTGCCCGGGGCCGATCAGGCTGCGCAGTGTCTGCATCCGATCGATACCGCCGGCTTCGAAATGTCGCCAGCGGCTGTGATAGGGGACGTTCAGCCCGGGATATTGGCGGAGCGTCAACTCGGCGACGAGCCTTGCGGTGTATGCACAGCGGCTGTCGTCGATACGGAACCAGACCGAGTCGCCGGCTTCCACCGCGGCGGTGATGTTGGCGCAGCGCTCGCGGATCGTGGCCGCTTCGCGCAGGGTACGCACCGCCTCGGACGGCTCCGGGTTCACAGGCCACGGCCCTTGATGGCGCTCAGGGTGTCCAGATCGAGCCGTTCGCCTTCGGTGTAGTAGCCGGCCGCCATCTTCGCCTCGATTTCGACACGGGCGTCGGCTGGAACCAGTTCGTCCGGAATCTGCACGCGTTCGCCGACCTCGATGCCGGAGGACGTGATGGCGTCGTATTTCAGGTTGCTCATCGACACCAGCCGATGAATCCTGCGCACGCCAAGCCAGTGCAGCACATCCGGCATCAGTTCCTGAAAGCGCATGTCCTGCACGCCGGCCACGCATTCGGTGCGCAGAAAATAATTGTCTGCGGTATCGCCGCCGGCCTGACGTTTGCGCGCGTTGTAGACCAGGAACTTGGTGACCTCGCCGAGCGCGCGACCTTCCTTGCGGCAGTAGACGATCAGGCCGACACCGCCACCCTGCGCGCTCCGGATACATTCCTCGATCCCGTGCGTGAGGTAGGGCCGGCAGGTGCAGATGTCGGAGCCGAACACGTCCGAGCCATTGCATTCGTCGTGGACGCGGCAGCTCAGCGGTTTGCCGGTATCGGCGAGATCGGCCGGCTCGCCGAAGATGTAGGCGGTTTGACCGCCGATCGGCGGCAGAAAGACCTCGAGATCGCTGCGCGTGACCAGTTCCGGGAACATGCCGCCGGTTTCTTCGAACAGCGCGCGCCGCAGGTCCGATTCCACCACGCCGAAGCGCTGTGCCACACCCGGAAGCCACCACACCGGTTCCAGCGCGATCTTGGTGACGCGTGCCGAGCCGCTGTCGAGCAGGAACCGGCCATCGGGGACGAGTCGGCCGGCTGCGATCGCCTCACGCAGTTCCGGCAGATCGATGTGCGCCTGAGTGATGGCGATCGTCGGGCGGATGTCGAAGCCGGCCGCGATCTGCTCGGCGTAGATCTCGGCGACATCGGCACCGAACGGGTCGAGCGAGACGATGCGTTCGGGGTCGAACCACTGAGGATAGGGGCCGACGCGGTCGGTGGGTCGGGTATCCGTGAGGTCGGCGCGGTGACCGCGCGGCAGCGCATTGGCGGCGACGGCCAGCGCGCGATAGATGCCGTAGGCGCCGCTGTGCGAGCCGATGACGTTGCGCCTCAGGCGATTGGTGACGGTGCCGATGACCGGCCCGCGCGTCAGTGGGTCGGGCGCACCCCACTGGATCGACAGCAGTTCCGCGTCGCTCGCGGGGGGATGCGAGGTCAGGCGGATGTGACCTGGACGGCCTGATGTGTCGTCGGCGCTCATGACGTATTCCCTTGAGGCAACGTCCGATGACGATACACCAGTCCGATCAGGGTCAATCGCGATTCAGCGCATCGACCTTGGCGGCGCAGATGAAATCGTTTTCGGTCAGGCCATTGGCGGCGTGGGTCGAATAGCGGATGGAGCAGGTCTTGTAGCCGAACTGGATGTCCGGGTGATGATCCTCGCTGTGGGCGATCCAGATCACGGCGTTGATGAAGGCAGTGGTTCGCCAGTAGTTCTTGAACTCGAAATGGGCTTCGATGTAGCTGGCGTCGTCGGCCAGGGTCCAGTTGGCGCGCAGCTTCTTCATCAGCACGCCAGCGTCGGCGTGGGACAGCGGCTGGGTGCCACCTTCGCAGGGAACGCAGCGGCGTTGGACAAGTTCGGTCATGGATTCTCCTTGGGCACCGGGGCGTTTTCAGCCGGCGAGAACGTGCGAGGGCGGCACGAAGATCGTCGAGATCCTCGATGCCGACCGAGAGGCGGCACAGGGTATCGCTGATGTCTTTGCCGTGCTCTGGTTCGGCGACGGGTCGACCTGAATTGCACGCGTGCCGACGCCTTGTTTGTTCATGCGAAAGCTCCCGCTTCAACCCTTGTAGGTATGCGCCGACAGCGCAACGCGTTCGGCCAACGAGCGTACGGCCATGATCAGAAAATTCGAAAGATCCGAGCCTTCCAGATAGTTCGCCGAATGCAGGTTGGAGACGCGGCCTTCGGAGACGAAGCGGAAGGCATTGCCCCAGCGTTCTTCGTGATGAGGGTCGTAGACGGCGATCGGGATGCCTTCGTTCTGCTTGAGCAGCGAGAAGCACGGGATATCGGTGTAACCGTCACCGACGAAGATCATGTGATCCAGCGGCACCGGCTGGTGATCGCGCGACACCTTGCGGTTGACCTCGAACGGCTTGCCTCGAAAGGCTGTGCCGGTCAGTCCCTTCTGGATGTGGAACAGGTAGCGCGTCTTGTCGGTAAAGCTCACCACGCGCTTTGGAAAGATCGCGTGGCCCGCCGGGTCGTAGTGCAGTTCCGAGGCCCATATTTCGGTGAACTCGTGGGCGATGCGGGTCGAGCGCAAGACGTCGCCCAGCCCGCTGGAAATCACGTAGAACTCCAGACGCAGCCTGGGGTTGGCCTTCTTCGCGGTCGCGCGAAGTCTGTCGAACAGGGTGTCCACGCCCGCATGCAGCGGCGCTTCTGCGCCCCAGGTCGATAGCGATTCCTGCGTGATCGGGCCAATACGGCCGCTTTGAGCGGCCTCTATCATCTTGTACAGGTAGGCCGGTACCGGGTCCCAGTCCTCTGCATAGAGGCTGCCGACCTCTTCTTTCCAGAATCGCGACAGGTCGTCGATGCCGGATTTGCGCAAATAGCCGCTGGTAGTGTCCGGGGCGAGGGTGTCGTCGAAGTCGAATACGACAGCGATGGTGTCGTGCATGGCGCCTTGGGTGTCTACGGGTGGAATGAAGCTGCTTGCGCAGGTCGACTCGCGTGATCAGGCCAACACACTGTAGGACTCGTCGTGGGCGTGGGGAACCTCAGTATCTGGGCAGTATCTGGGCAGTATCTGGGCAGCATCCGCCGCAGCATGTGCAATCTCCAGACAATCTTCCGGGAATGGATTTTTTCACATTCGGCGCCAGGGCGTTTCGCTTCCAATGCCCATCCGGGCATGAGCGTCTAGCGCAGACAGACGCGTGCACAAGGCAGTCAATGATACCGCTTGGACCTGGTTCGCTATCGGATACAGCTCGGTTCCGCCATAAACCACCCAACGTTGCTCTGGTTCAATATCCTCGCAGGCCAGATGAAATCCACGGTCCAGCTTGGGGGCAAGGCTGCGCTTGATTTCGATGGCCCAGGCCTGGGCATGTCCCGGCAACTTCAGGACAAGGTCAATTTCCGCGCCCGCTGCAGTGCGATAGAACGAAGCTTCAGTGCCGATCGGCGCGGCCGCCACCAGGGACTCGACCGCCAGACCTTCCCAACTCCCGCCGGACACGGGATGAGATAGCAGGGCCTCCCTGTCTCCGATGCCCAAGAGGGCATGAACCAGCCCACTGTCGCGCACGTAGGCTTTGGGCGACTTCACAAGGCGTTTGCCGGCGTTGCTGTGCCAAGGGGGGAGACGGCGCACGAGCAGCAAGTCGACCAACAGGTCGAGATACGAGGCAATGGTTTTACCGTCCACGGCGAGCGAACGGGCGAGCGCAGCGGCGTTGAGCAGGCCACTCTGTTGATGCGCAAGCATGGTCCACAGGCGGCGCAGGGTTTCTGCCGGAATACGCGGCCCTAGCTGGGGAATATCCCGCTCCAGATAAGTGCGAATGAAATCCGAGCGCCAGCGCAGGCTGGCTGCATCCGATGCGGCCAGCAGACTCTCGGGGAATCCCCCGCGTAGCCACAGTGCGTCCAGGCGATCCGCGCCAGCTTCGCCGGCATGGACCGGCGACAACTCCAGATAGCGGATACGCCCCGCCAGCGATTCGCTGGCTTGCTTCAAGAGCTCGATGGAAGCTGCGCCCAATAGCAGGAAACGACCGTTTCCTCGACCATGCCTTCTGCCCGCGTCGATCAGGCCGCGCAGGCTTTGAAACAGCTGTGGTACGCGTTGAATTTCGTCGAGAATCACCAACTTGTCTTCATGCTGCGGCAGATAGAGTCCCGGCTCGCTTAGCTTTGCGCGATCCTGTGCAGACTCCAGGTCAAGGTAGACCGAAGCCTCGTCCTTGCCCACCGTCAGCGCCAGTGTGGTCTTGCCAACTTGCCGCGGGCCAAGCAGAGCGACGGCCGGCGATTCCGCCAGCGCAAGACGTACCTCAGCAAGCAAGTTGCGAGCTATCATCATTGCAATTATGGAGTACATATCCATGATTGCAAGGTTGAATGTGGGCGGTGCATGGTGCGCCGACCGTCCCGGAACGGAGTTGTCGCAGTCCAATGCAATCCCTACGGCTGTCTGGTTCTGGTTCTGGTTCTGGTTTGGGCGCAGGCGCATGTGAGACAGTCCGCCGAGCTTGGCACCCGGCATTTGTTAGCATTGATACGCATGAGACCCCCGACGCCATGAAAGCCGAAGCCAGCCACCTGATCTGGATTGACCTGGAGATGACCGGGTTGATTCCGGAACGCCACCGAATCATCGAAATCGCGACCGTCGTGACCGACAGTCATCTCAATGTGCTGGCCGAAGGGCCGGTGCTGGCGCTGCGCCAGCCAGCTACCGAGCTCGACGCGATGGATGAATGGAACACCACCCAGCACGGCCGCTCCGGCCTGACCCAGCGTGTGCGCGACAGCAACGTCGACGAGGCGAGGGCGGAGCGCGAAACCCTGGAATTTCTGAATCGCTGGGTGCCGGAGCGGTCCTCGCCGATGTGCGGCAATTCGATCTGCCAGGACCGTCGTTTCCTGGCGCGCTGGATGCCGGCCCTGGAGCGTCACTTCCACTACCGCAATCTCGACGTGAGCACGCTCAAGGAATTGTGCTGCCGCTGGGCGCCGGCGGTGGCCCGTGGGCACCGCAAGGAATCGCGTCATCTCGCGCTGGACGACATCCGCGATTCGATCGAGGAGCTGCGTTACTACCGCGAGCATTTCCTGCGTCTGCCGACGCCCGCCGTCTGAACAGACTGTCCGAAACGATCGTGGTATTGATGCCATCCTTCTGTCCATTGCCCCGCTGAAAAATCATGGAGCTGATACGGGGACTCGCCAATCTGAAATCGCGGCACAGCGGCTGTGCGCTGACGATCGGTAATTTCGACGGCGTTCACCTGGGCCATCAGGCCTTGCTGGATCAGGCGCGCGAAATCGCGCAGGGTCTCGGTCTACCTTCTGCGGTCATGAGCTTTGATCCCACGCCGCGCGAATACTTCGCCCGTGATGAGGCGCCGCCGCGTGTCGCCACGCTGCGCGACAAGCTCGCGCAAATCCAGGACCGCGGGATCGACCGCCTGCTGTTGGTGCGCTTCTGCAGGCGTTTTGCCTCGCAGAGCCCGCAAGCCTTTGTCGAGGAGCTGCTGATCCGCCGGCTCGGTGTGCGTGCGCTGGTGGTCGGTGACGACTTTCGTTTCGGCCGTGGGCGTGCCGGAAATCTGGAACTGCTCGGCAAGCTGGGGACCGAACACGGGATGATCGTGGAAACCCTGGGATCGGTTGATGTCGATGGACTGCGCTGTAGCTCCACGGCGGTACGCGGGGCGCTGGGCGCGGCCGACTTGGCCGCTGCCGCGAAGCTGCTGGGGCGCCCCTATTCGATCCGCGGCGTGGTGCGGCATGGCCGCAAGCTGGGTCGCGCTCTGGGCGTACCGACCGCGAATATCGCTTTCAAGAAGCGCATGGCCTTGCGCTACGGTGTCTATGCCGTGCGGGTGCAACAGGCGAACCGGCAATGGACCGGAGTTGCCAATTTCGGCGTGCGTCCGACCTTGGGCGGCGAGCAGCGACTATTGCTGGAAGTCCATGCGTTTGCAGACACGGGCGAGCTTTATGGGCGACAATTGCGGGTTGAATTCTCCCGGTTTCTGCGGCCGGAGCAGCGTTTCGACTCGCTGGACGCGCTCAAGACGCAGATTCGGCTTGATGCCGATGCCGCGCGGGACCATTTCTCCATCGCCTGATCGTCAAAACCGAGACGCGGCCCGCGCGACGGTTTCGATCGAGGCCCTGACCGATTCGACGCCGTGAGCAACGAGCAAGACTACAAGAACACGCTGAACCTGCCGAAGACCGATTTCGCGATGCAGGCCAATCTGGCCAAACGCGAACCGGCCTGGATTGCGGCCTGTGAGTCCGAAAAGCTCTACGAGCGGATCGAGGCTGAGACCCGCGATCGCCCCGTATTTCGCTTTGTCGACGGCCCGCCGTACGCGAATGGCGACATCCACATCGGCCATGCCGTGAACAAGGTGCTCAAGGACATGATCCTCAAGTCCGCGCGCCTGGACGGCTATCGCGCGCCGTTCACGCCGGGCTGGGACTGCCACGGTCTGCCGATCGAACTGCAGGTCGAGAAGAAGCACGGCAAGGTCGGCGTCAAACTGGATGCGGCTGCGTTCCGCGCGCATTGCCGCGAATACGCCGGGCAGCAGATCGACCGTCAGCGCGAGGACTTCAAACGGCTGGGAATTTTCGCCGACTGGGATCGTCCTTACCTGACGATGCAGCCGGCATTCGAGGCGGAGCAGCTGCGGGTGCTGGCTCGTATCGTCGAGCGCGGCCATGTCGTGCGCGGCTTCAAGCCGGTGCACTGGTGCCTGGATTGCGCCTCCTCACTGGCCGAGGCCGAGGTCGAATATCAGGACAAGCAGTCTTTTGCCGTTGATGTGCGGTTCGCGACCGCGGACGCGGCCGAGTTGAACCGCCGCTTTGGACTCGATGGCGAGGCCCCGGCCTCGTACGTGATCTGGACGACCACGCCGTGGACGCTGCCGGCGAATCAGGCCATCACGGTTCATCCTGAACTGGAGTACGGGCTCGTTGAGATCGGCGGCGAACACCTCGTGCTGGCGACCGGTCTGGTAGAGGCCTATGCGGCGCGCGTGGGTGCCACCGAAGCGCGGATGCTCGCCACGATCAAGGGCGCGGCGCTGGAAGGCGCACGCGCGCGGCATCCGTTCGCGGGGCGTACGGTGCCGCTGATACTCGGCGAGCATGTGACGCTGGATGCCGGCACCGGCCTGGTCCACACCGCGCCGGCGCACGGCGTGGAAGATTACGGTGTGGGCCGCGAATACGGCCTGCCGGTCGACAATCCGGTGCAGGGCAATGGTGTGTTCATCGACGGCACGCCGCTGGTCGCTGGCCAGCACGTGCGCAAGGTGGACGCGTTGATCCTCGACGCGCTGTCGGCCCAAGGTGCCTTGGCCCACAAGGCCACGATCACGCACAGCTACCCGCATTGTTGGCGTCACAAGACGCCGCTGATCTTCCGTGCCACGCCGCAGTGGTTCGTATCGATGGACGTGGCCGGGCTGCGCAAGGACGCGATCAGCGAGATCGAAAAGACCCGATGGCTTCCGGCCTGGGGCGAAAGCCGTATCCGCGAGATGGTGGCGGGGCGCCCAGACTGGTGTATTTCGCGTCAGCGCTACTGGGGCGTGCCGCTGGCGGTGTTCGTGCACCGGCAGAAGCAGGAGCTGCATCCCGAAACGTCGGCGCTGCTGATGAAAGTGGCGGAACGTGTGCAAGCCGAGGGACTCGAGGCCTGGTTCGGCTCGTCCGTCGAAGACTGGCTCGGCGCGGAAGCGGCGGACTACGAGAAATGCCCGGACACGCTGGACGTCTGGTTCGACTCCGGTGCCGTGCATCAGTGTTCATTCAAATCGGTCGATCCCGAAGCGCTGGGCGCGGACGGGCTGGCGCCGCAGGCGGACCTGTACCTGGAAGGCTCGGACCAGCACCGCGGCTGGTTTCAGTCCTCGCTGCTGACCTCGGTGGCGATGCGCGGCCGGGCGCCGTATCGCGAGGTGCTGACGCACGGCTTCACGGTCGACGCGCAGGGACGCAAGATGTCCAAGTCGCTCGGCAATGTGGTTGCGCCACAGACCGTGCTCAAGACCTTGGGCGCCGATGTCTTGCGCCTGTGGGTGGCGGCCAGCGACTACTCGGGCGAGATCGCGGTCTCCGACGATCTGCTCAAGCGCATCGCCGATGCCTATCGACGCATCCGCAACACCGCGCGCTTCCTGCTCGGCAATCTGCATGACTTCGATCCGGCCGGTGATGCCGTACCGGTGGATCGGATGCTGGCGATCGATGCGCATGCGCTGGCTCAGGCCGCGTCACTGCAGACGCAGATCAGCAAGGCGTATCAGACCCGCGAGTTCCATCAGGTGTACCAGCGTCTGCATAACTACTGTGTGGTGGACCTGGGCGGCCTGTATCTGGACGTGCTCAAGGACCGGCTCTACACCCTGCCGCAGGCCAGCGAAGCGCGTCGGTCCGCGCAGACCGCGATGTTCCACATCAGTGAAGCCTTGGTGCGCTGGATCGCGCCGATCCTGTCGTTCACGGCCGATGAGATCTGGCAACTGCTGCCCGGTGAGCGCAAGGCCAGCATCTTTACCCAGACTTGGCACGCGTTCCCGATGGCCGCGCCGCAAGCTGCGATCGACTGGAAGCGCTTGGTTCTGGTGCGCGATGCGGTCAAGAAGGAACTCGAGGATGCGCGCCGGCGCGGTGAGATCGGCGGATCGCTGGACGCCACGGTGCGGCTGCATGCCACGGGCGTGCTTCAGGAAGCGCTGAGCGGCGTCGCCGCCGAACTGCGCTTCTGGCTGATCACATCGGATGCGGAGCTGGTCGCCGAGCCGCTGGAGGACGCGATCAAGCTCGACAATGGCGAACTGCTGGGCATCAGCATTGGCCGTAGCGAGTCCGAGAAGTGCCAGCGTTGCTGGCATCGCCGGCCCGATGTCGGCCAGCATGCGGCGCATCCGGCGCTGTGCGGGCGTTGCATCGACAACGTGGACGGCGTCGGCGAGACGCGGCGCTGGGTCTGATGCGCGCCGCTTCCCTGGCTTTCGCGGCCGGCGCGGTCGGCGCCCTGCTCAACAGCCTGGCAGTGTGGGCGGCCGGACACTACGGGCTGACGGCGCGGATCGGTGTGGCCATCCACCCATCGTTCAGCGCGGCCTGGCTCTATCCGCGTATCGTATGGGGCGGGTTATGGGGCCTGCTGCTGTTGTTGCCGCTGGCGCCCGGACGTACCCTGATCCGCGGCTTGGTGGTCAGCCTGGGACCGAGTCTGGCGCAGCTGCTTTTCTTCTTTCCGCAACAGACGTCACACGGACTGGGTGGTTTGGGTCTGGGCCTGCTGACACCGGCCGCGGTCCTGATATTCAATGCGATCTGGGGCATCTCCGCCGCCTACTGGATTCGATCCACGGGACGCTAATGGAATTTCGATACAAGAATGTGTACTGGCTGTGGCTCTCGGCTGCGGTCATCCTGCTGGATCAGATCACCAAGCAGTTGATCGTGCGCGGGCTGGACTGGTACGAGTCGATTCCCGTGATTCCGTTCTTCAACATCGTGCACATGCGCAATACCGGCGCGGCGTTCTCGATGTTCGCCGAGGCCTCGCCGGTCGTGTTCATCGCGCTGGGCGTGGCGGTGTCGATCGGCATCATGTGGTGGCTGCGGCGCAATCCGCGCGGGCAGCTGCTGGTGGCGGTCGCGCTGTCGCTGATACTCGGTGGTGCGCTCGGCAACGTCATCGACCGCGCCACGCGTGGGCACGTGGTCGATTTCATCGATTTCTACGTCGGCAACTGGCACTTCGCGGCTTTCAATGTTGCCGACTCCGCGATCAGCGTGGGTGCCGCCCTGCTGATTCTGGACATGGTGCTGGATAGCTTCCGGCAGAAGCGCGGCAAGGCCCGCGCAGGAGCCTGAATGAAGATACTGCTCGCCAACCCCCGCGGTTTCTGCGCCGGCGTCGACCGCGCCATCGAAATCGTGAAACGGGCGATCGAACAACTCGGCCCGCCGGTCTACGTTCGCCACGAGGTGGTCCACAACCGCTTCGTGGTGGACCGGCTGCGCGGACTCGGTGCGGTGTTTGTCGAGGAAGTCGATGAAGTGCCGGAAGGCGCAATCTGCATCTTCTCGGCCCACGGCGTGTCGCAGGCCGTGCGCAGCGACGCGCGCATACGCGGCCTGACGGTGTTCGACGCGACCTGTCCGCTGGTGACCAAAGTACACATCGAGGTCGCCAAGTATTCGCGTGAGGGGCGGGAGGTGGTGCTGATCGGCCATCGCGGCCATCCTGAGGTCGAAGGCACGATGGGCCAGTTTGACAGTACCTGCGGTGGTGCGATCTTTCTGGTCGAAACCGTGGACGACGTGCAGCGGCTGCCGGTGCGCAAGCCGGACCGTCTGGCCTACGTCACCCAGACCACGCTGTCGATGGACGACACCGCGCGCATCATCGACGCGCTGCGCGCCCGTTTTCCACAGGTGCACGGACCGCGCAAGGACGATATCTGCTACGCCACCCAGAACCGCCAGGACGCCGTGAAGTCCCTGGCCCAGCAATGCGATCTGGTACTGGTGGTGGGTTCGCGTAACAGTTCCAATTCCAACCGCCTGCGCGAGCTCGCCGAACAGCGTGGGGTAGTCGCGCATCTGATCGACGGTCCGGACGACATCAATCCCGAATGGACCTGCGGCAAGCTGCGCATCGGCGTCACGGCGGGTGCCTCCGCGCCCGAGGTCCTGGTGTCCGAGGTCGTGAACCGTCTGCGCGAATTGGGTGGCGAATTGGCCGAGGAGCTGAAGGGGCGCGAGGAAAACGTGGTGTTCTCGCTGCCACGGCCCTTGAACCGTGTGGACAGGGAACGCTAAGGCCCGCGTTATTTTTGCCCCGCGTTATTTTTGCTTTGTGATCCGGCAGCAGCAGTGGCCGAGGCGCGTTTCAGCCGGCGCAGGGAGTATCGGTTTCGCGCAGGCTGACACGTCCAGAAAGTTGCGTGCTGACTTCGCGCGGCTGAAGTTTTTCGCTGTCCGGCTCGATCATGAAGCACACATTGCCGCTGGTCCTGCCCGAGGCGCGATAGACCACCCGGGTGATGTCGGTCGCCGGGATGACAGAAACGCCGGCGCCGACGGCGTCGAATACCGCGATGAAGTCCTGATCGCAGGACGCGCCCACTAGCCAGCCGTTGTTCCAATCCTGATCGCTGCTGCCGCAGGCCAGATCCGCGCCGCTGCTTCGCGGGAATACCGAAATCTCGGTATTGCGCGCAATCGCCTCCGAGCGCGCCTGGGCGAGCGCGCCGTACAGCTGAGTCGAGGCCGCTGAACGCTGGGACGACAGCAGATAGAGCCGGAAGCTGGGGATTCCGATCGCCAGCAGGATGGCCAGCACCGCGATGGCGGTGAGCAGTTCTACGAGCGTGAAGCCGGACGAAGCACACGAAGCCGGATGCCCCGGGCCTCCAGAGCGCGCCACAGTCATGCGCCTCAGCGCCAACACAACAACCGCGCTTCGGCGGCCGTGTGACCGGTGGCCGTGGCCGAGCGCTGCCCGTTGTAGGCGACGCTCAGGGAAAGGCACTCGTCTTTGGCCTGCCGCCCTTTTGGCACCGCCTGGATGCCGTCGGCGAGCAGACTCAGGAGGTAGATCGAGTCCTCGTCGGCGCTGGCCACGTACTGTCCGTTTCGTTGAAGGTAGACCTTGGTCGCGTCGATTGCGACCAGCGGCTCGAAACTGCCGGCATAACTGCGTCGTTTGATGTGAAACGCCTGCTGCCGCGAAGCAAGGTCGGCCAAGGCGGTTGTTGCCAGATCCCGCTGCGACTTGCGAATGTACTGCTGGTAGGCCGGAAGTGCGATCACGGTCAGGATCGTTGCAATGGCGACGACGATCATCAGCTCGATCAGCGTGAAACCGTGCGGGGTGCCCCGTGGAGCAGTGGCGGTCTGTCGGGCGTTGGCCATGGCTCAGTGACCCACCCAGCTCGTACTTCCGCCATCCGGCAGCAGGCGCTTCTTTGTCGTCGACTTGGAACCGAACTCGTAGCGAATTTGCAGATTCCCGTCCTTGACTTGCTTGCCCATGCTGTCCGCCCGAATCGAGACGCAGTTTCGAGAAGGACAATCCGCTTCCGACTCGATGGACAATCGATACAGGCCTTCATTTCCACATGAGTAGGCATTGCCGGCACTCGGAAATATCTCGTTCGCGGATTCGGGATAACGCCCGATCCTGGTGTAATAGCTTTCCGCACGCCCCAGGGCATCGATCAGGCATTTTTGCCCAAGCGCACGATCGGCGCGCAGGCGATACTCGACGTAGGAGGGGTAGGCGATCATCGCAAGAATGCCGACCACGGCCACGGCGATCATCAACTCGATCAGGGTTACGCCCAGTTCGTGACGTGCTGGACCTGCTGCTGTCGCCGCGTGTCGTGCGGAGGGCCACATGCTCAAAAGCGCTCGCGCCAGTCAATTTCACCGCTGCGCGCGCGTTCCGTGACCAGGCCTGTTTCATTCACGATGGCGCCCGTTGAGGTCTGCGTGAAAATTGTGATGCCGCGTTGGTCACGCGCTACGCCGGTATGCAGGCTTGGCGAGGACGCAAGCCCGGCCCCAATCGTGACTTGGCGGATGCCGATGTCGAGTGTTTGTCCATCAACGGTGCTGGTCGTTGTGCCAAAGGTCGGAAGTGCGGCCTTGGGCGCCCCGGTCTTGTAGTACAGACCGTAGAGCTGGCTCGTGCCTTCGCCTCCGCACAGGTCGGTGCTCGGCGTGAACGCCGAGGCGAACAGGATGTCGCCCAGCAGGGACATCTGCGTGACGCTGCGTTCAGCCACGCCGGGCAGTTCAAGATCGAGCCTCCAGCCACCGTTCTTGACGGCCAGGGTCGACAGCGCACCTTCGCTGCCGACGCCGATCACGTTCGTCACGCTGCCATTGGTGGCTACGGTCGCGTCAGATACGTCCACGAAATTCGAGAAATTGTACAAGGTCGACGTGCCGATTGAATTGGACGAGTCGACTGCACCAAAAAGATACTGCTGCGGGGTTGAGGCCTTGTCCGGGTCGCCGAACAGTCTGCCTGTTCCTGCGAAGACCCATCGATTTCCTTGTGGGTCGAAAGTGACCGTCGGCGTTGACACGCTGGCCGTCCCCGGGTCGACCATCACCCGAGGTGCTGCCCAGTTGGCGGTTGCGCGCTGCTCCTCACCAACGCCATTTGCGAGCTGGAATTTGAAGAGTTTGCCGGAAGGGGCTGCGGCATCGCCGCCGATAGTCCCGAAGTAGACGCTATCCGCCATGAAGTCGAGATCCCAATCGACGGTGACGGGGTCGCCGACAAAGCTCTTGCTGGCCGCATTTCCGAGGTCGTAGGGTTTGCCATTGACCAGTTTCATGGATTTGAGGTCGAGGACATAGAGCAATCCGCTGCGCGTGCTTTCGGCGTCCGTGATATTGCTCGAAATCGAATTGAGATTGTCGGGGCCGGATCCAAATACCAGATACCAGTCATCGTCGATGCTGGCGCCGGCCTGATTGCCGCGCTGGCTCATCGCGATCACGGTGGGGAACGAGGTCGTGAAGCCCAGGTCCGGATCACTGAATTCCGCCAGGAGCGTGGGCGCTTTCTCCGGGTTGGTCACATCGAGCAGCACGATTGCGGAGTGCGTTTCGAGCTTGCGCTTTTTTGCCTGATTCTGGGACCAGTTGCTGAACGCTGAGAATGCATCCGCGTAGTTCCCGGCGGGCAGCGTCAGGTCGCCGCCGCCGAAGCGGAAGCCGATCGCCAGCACGGTGCCCCATCCGTTGGGGTGGTCGCTGTCGTCGTTGAAAATGCGGGCATCGAAGACGCGTGGTTTGGCATCGACGTACCAGACATGGGGATAGTCGGGATCGCTCAACCAGGTCAGATGGGGCAGCAGGTTGTAGGGTACGTAGGCCCAAAGCTCCGAGCCCAGCGGGTGCGCCGTCTCGCCGTTGTAGCTGGTCTTGAATTGAGTGTTCTCGGCGTCATAGAAGCCGGCGTTAAAGGCATGCAGCATGCCGTCGTTGGCGCCCACGTAGACGACGTTGCGACGGTTCCGGTACTTGCGTCGGAATTCGCCGTAGCTGGCATCGTCGTAGAGCAGGTCGAAGGCTTCGGATGGCGCGGCCGCCACCGTGGGCGTCGACTGCACGATGTCGCCCAGGCGCATCGTTTCGGGTGTGCCGTCTCCGTCATAGTCCAGCGTGCGCGGTCGCAGATTGAGGCCACTGACGCCGGATTGGTCGTCGCCGCGTATGTACTTCACCAGTTTGTCCGCAGTATCGGAGCTCGGCGCATTCAGGACCCCGTACGTACCCGAGGCGCTTCCGAAGCTGGCCGGGACAAACGGCTTGATTTCCCCGGAGTCGACGGAGCCGTTCTGGTTGAGGTCCAGGAAGGTGAAGATGTACCGACCGGTCGTGGCCGAGCTGCCGTACGGGCGTTGCGTATTGATGTTGGAATTGCTGATGGCGGCCAGACGTTCACGCGCGTCCCACAGGGTTCTGAGATCGTCGATCGACACCACGGACGAGGTCGTGGCTGAATCGGCGGGGTCCCCGGAATAGCGGCGAACCTTGGTCTTGTGCTCCTGCTGGTTGGCGCTGGAATCGTCGAAGAACAGCTCCACCACCGGATCGGTGCCGTAACCGTCGAGCACCGCGTCCTGATCGCCGTCCTCGCGCAGGTAGCCGTTGGAATCGACCCAGAGCGAGTGCAGCGAACCAAGCCAGCGAACTTCGTTGCCGTCCTTGTCGGATCGCGTGGGTTCGAACAGCGCTTGATAGATCGCACCTTCGCCTTCGCGCGCATTGGCCACTACCGAGGCCGCGGTGCCGGCTGCAACGCGGCCGATGATCTGGTCGAATACACGCCGCAGCTGCGCTTCCAGCTGACGCGGTTCCACGGCATGGAAATAGTTGTCCGGGTCCCCGTCCGGATTCGGGTTTCCGTCCGCGTCCACATTGTCCCATTCAGCCAGACTGCTTGGTTTGTTGTCGCCGTCGAGATCGTCGAAGCCACCCCACTTGGCCGCGTACCAGAGCGGATCCTTGAGCAATTCAGCATCTGAAGCACCGATTGCATAGGTGTAAGACGTTGAGTCTTGGCTTATTTGGCAGCCATTGCCGGCCGAACAATCTGTTGCGCCGGTAGGGTCGGTGTATCGATAAGGAGTGCTGGTGCTGTTGCCGTTGTTGTCGCCGCCGCCGCCGGAGTGGTAGTGGGCACCGTCCTTTGTGGTGCCGCTGATGATGTAGCCGAACCCCATACGGGCCGAACCACCGCTGTAGCCAATTGCATCGGTGGTTACTGTGATTTCGGACGCCGTGATCTTGTAGTCGATCACCCCCCACATGTCCTGATCGTAGTCACCGCCCTGCTCACCGTTTTCCCAGTTCACGTAGAACTTCCCCGAACCCACGCCGGCGGATTCGGAATAGGGCTTGACGATTTTGAAGTCGACGATCGCACAGGCGCCACTGAGTCCGCTGACCGTGCTGCCGTTGGCATTTTTTAGATCCAAGTTCTGACAGGAAGGCAGCAGGAGAACTGAGTCGCCGCCGCCCGGAACGGGAATGTGTACTTGAGGAGTCGCTGACGCGAGATTGACTGCATACATCTTGACGGTCTGCACACCGTCGACGTCGTCGTTAATGTCGTTGAGGTGCGCGTAGTGCGCGACCCCTGCGATCTTGAACGTGCCTTCGACGCGTGGCGCCTCAGGGCAGAGCCCTTTCACGGCACCAAGCGAAGAGACGGTCTTGGCGGTGCACACTTGATGACCGGCGTCACCTTGGGAAGTGCTGCCATTTTCGCCGACGAAAAACTTGTTGCCGTAGACGCCTTCGCCAGCGCCGACGATATCGGTCAACTGGGCTGCGGTCAGGGTTGATCCAATGCTGCCAACTCCGTCGGAATTGCCATCCAGCTCATCGCCGTCGTACGAGATCGTGCTGTTGTTGAACGCAACCACATTCAGGGAGGCGCACGAGTTACTGTCTTCGATTGACGGCTTGATGTTGGTGGGTGGGTTGAGCCCCGGAATTTCGTTGGAATCGTTCGATTGGAAGTCGCCAATTGTTTTGCCCCGTCCATAGTAGTTAATGGCTTGGAAGAAGCCTTCGCCGAACGGGTTTCCCCAGTTCTGACAGGTTCCACTCCCGAACTCTGCGAGTCGAAACGTGCAGTTGTCGTTGCTGTTGCCTTTGACTCCGTAAGTGCCGTCATCATGGCTATACTTGATGATGCGGTAGAGCGACAAGGCGTTGACGATTCCGTTGGATTTGGACGGTTGACTACCGACGCCGTTGAGACCGGCCACCTTGATGAATCGTCCGTCGACGCTGACGTTGATCTCATCAGTGAAGGGCTCGGCGTTTTTCATGATCGCGCCCCCGCTTTTGTTCTTGGAATAGCTGCCGGCGATCAGGCCGAACCACATGCGTTCGCCGTCCCCGTATTCCTGCAAGAGACCGATCGGCTTATAAGTACCGTCCGGATATTTCTTGCATCGATCGCCTTCTTCGAAATTTGTTGTGCACACTTCTATACGGACAACGTAATCGCCTTTGGCGACGCCAGTGCCAAGCGCAATGTTGGAACGGTCGGGATTCGAGCTTGCGGCTGCGATGCCGGAATAGGTGAGATCGTTGCCGTTACTGGCGCCTTTTTCGTCACTCCAGAGGCACTGCCACCGCTCATTCGCAGCCCAAAGTGAGTAATTGCCTTCGGCTACCCGAATCAACGGTGGCGCAGTCACTTCCCCTGATGTTTTGGAGAAGCTGGAGTCCAGAGTGGTGTTGCAGATCGTGATGCCGTTGGCTTGGCCGCTGCCACCTGAGGGAGGGTTGAATGGTGTGAGGTTGTCGATGTCCGAGCCGTTGTAATACTTTGCCCAGGAATGCGCGTCGTTCGGAAGATAGGTTCTCTCGAGGACGGTCAATGCAGGTTGATCGTAGGAGATAGAATTGTCGATGCTCCGTTTCCCCCCGAACAGTATCTTGCGAACTGCATCAATGCGGGCCATTGTCGCCCAGTTCAGGAAGTTTCCAGACCAGTTTCCGGAGCAGTATTTTGCGGCGAGATTGGTACTACTGGCAGCGCTGTCTGACTCAACCTTGTCGTATTCGGTTGTCGGAACGAAGCGTTGTGAAGTCGTGCTGTAGTCATAGCACTTGTAGCTGTCGAAATAGCCGTAATAGTCGAAGCCGTGGTTGTAGGTGACTTCATTCGGTTCGACGTTGCCGTCACGGTCCAGGTCGACGTAGTCATTGAAAGCCTTCATGAACAGTTGATGATCCTTGGCCAAAGTGATCATCGCCTGAGGAATAGCCGAGTCCACGCTCGTGACCGGTAGGCTCGTGTATTTTACGACCGAATCCGATGAGATGTGCTCAAGTCCGCCGGCAAGTGCAAAACCGGGTACCAGCGCAATCAGTGCGACCGTGAGACGAAAGATCAATTTGGATATAAGAGCGCTCATCTTCGATGCCTAATTTCTAATGACGTGACGATACATCGCGGACGTTCGGGTTGCGGCCTCGGACTTGCCGGCTGTCGGGGTGCTGTCCAGTCCACGGCTTGAGATCAGGAAGAAAATGTTTCCGCCGCTGGCTGCCGCCGCCTTGCCGGTTCCCTCGTAGCCGGCGACCATCGCGGCGCCGGCGCCCGGCGCCAGGTCGGTTCGGACCTTGAATACCGCCATGTCGCTGTGGACCCGGATCGGGTTGCTCGAATCCTGTCCTGAGAGCGTGACCGAGCGTTCGTAGCGTGCATCGGTCTGTAACGCGTCCTGCTTCAGTATGCAGCTGGCGGCGCCGCCGCATTCCTCGTTGCCGAGGTACCACTGGCGCGGGCGTCCGCCCTTGTCCGGCTCGACGGTGTACCAGCCCGCCTTGATCCAGCTGATCAGCGGGTCATAGTCGAACTCCCCGTCGGTAATCTCGCTGTCCGGGTCCACCGTCCTGGGCCAGCCCCGGCTGAAGATATGCGCCTCGAGGGCCGGGACTGTCAGTAGCCGGGGTGAATCCGAGGATTCGAAGGACTCGATATGCAGCACCTGATTGGTGCTCATGTCCAGTTCGAGACCGGACACGCGCAAGGCCAGCACGCCGACCAGCGCCAGCACCCCAAGCAGAATCAGGGCCGTGAACAGGGCAAAGCCTCGGGCGCGATGCTTCATTGGCGTGTCCTGTTCCTCAGCTGGAAGTCGCGAACGAACAATTTTCTTGGATAGAACCGTTCGCTGGCCGCGGGCGTGAAGTCGTACGCCCCGGGCATGGCATAAACGTTCGTATCCGCGTCGCGTGCGTCGCGCGTATCGCCGCGTGCGACGATGCCCACCCGCACGCTGATGACCCGCGCCCAGTCGGCCGTGGCGAGCGCACTCGCGGCGGCGTAGCGGTCGACGATGTCGTTGCTGTCGGTATCCAGGCCGTAGGCGATCTGCAGTTGTTCGATACCTTCGACCAGCGGTTGCGAATTCGAGGTGTCGGACGCATTGATGTACAGCGTTGGCCGATCGACCCCGCCACTTTTGAATGTTGCGATGTAGTAGGCCGCCCCTCGCACACCATAGTTGAAGACGCCGTTGGACTGGTCTCCCGACAGCGCCGCCTTGGCCGCATTTCGTTGCGCAGGTGCGAATACCAGCCCGCCGCGGCCGACGATCCCTCTGAACAGCAGGGCCGGCATCTCGTCGGCTGGATCCGAGACGAAGCTGGATTCGTCGATCAGATTGTTCGGGTCGGCGTGGCGGATCACCAGCACATCGGTCTGCGCCTGATAGCTCGACACCGTGCAAGTCGGCAGCGGCGAGCTGGCGGCCCCGTCATAGCCGCCGATGCCGTAGCGATAATCGGCAAACCAGCTCAGGCTGCAAGGGGCAGCGCTGTCGGAGATCAATTCGGGCGGCAAGGCGGCTTGGCCGGCGACATCGACGCCGCCCCAGAAATCGGCATGACGAAGATCGCGGCCCAGGGCGTCGAGCGCGAACCGGGCGGATTCCTGCATGCGTGCCGAACTCTCCTGCACGCGGTAGCCGTGTTTGCTCTGTACGAATATCTCGATCACGCCGGCGATCAGCAGCAGGCCGAGCACCATGGCCACCATGAGCTCGATCAACGACAAACCCAAAGCGCTTGATCGCCTCATGGAATGTGAATCAGTCGAAAGCACCGAAGACTGCCGCTGCTGTCCGGGTCGCAATCATATTCCTTGGCGTCGCTGCGTTCGGTGTCCCAATACACCGTGATGACTCTGGGACTGTTGTCGGTGCACGGGGTATCGGAACAGCGGACGCTGAACGTTCCGCTGGCCAGGGCAACCGGGGCGTTGACCTGCTTGTTGGCGTTGATCGCCCGCAAGGCGGTATCGAACCGGTCGAGGTCCCAGGTGGCGAGCTCGGTCGGGCTGCAGTTCGCCAGCGCGCAATCGGTGGCGGGGCTGTTGGGCGTGACCCCGGCAGCGACAGCGTAGTCATCCTGCAGAACCCCCTCGCGATTGGCTCGCATGCTTTCCGAGAGGTTCTGGGCGAGAAGCGCCGCCTGGGTATATTGAATCGACAGGTAGTTGTTCTGGAGCGCAGAGCCTTGGAGTGCGGCAATCCCGAGCAAACCGATCGCGATGATCACGATCGCAACGAGTACTTCAATCATCGATACGCCGCGAGAATCCGATCGAAAACTTCGGTTCGGGAAGCGCATGTCAGCAATTCCCGCTGGCGTCCGGCGTGCATACCGATGGGCGTCCCATCCAGTTGATCGTCAGCTTGCGTGTCGCTGCCGATTCCCCGTTGGGCGTCAGCAAAAAGGATCCGAACGGACTCGCGCGACCATCCGACCCATACACGATCATGTTTCTTCCGCCATTCCAGCTCACCTTGCTGCGCGGTGCGAGCGGCGACTCGACGGCGATCAACGTCTCCTCGTCGACGCCGGTCGCGGTGCTGTCATAAGTACCGTCCCCGTCCGTGTCCAAAAAGACGAGCACACCGTCCGCCCAGGTGGCCGTCGTGCTGCAGCTGAGGCTGTCCGCGGTCTTGCACGCCGTCACGGACTGGTTGCGTTTGATGGCTTCGCTACGCGTCAGTGTCATCATGGTCAATAGGGCGTTGACTTCTGATGAAGCGCGATTGTTTCGGACGATATCGATCATCGAGGGCAGGGCGGCAGCGACCAGGATGCCGAGCACGGCGATCGTCACCAACATTTCGATCAGGGTGAAACCCCGGTCTTCTGCGGTGCGCTGCATTGTCCCCCAGCTGCCGATACCGCCCATTTCTCGTCCCAGTTCCCCAAGCTGTATTTCAAATCCGCTTTGCGTATACTTCGCGCCCTCTTTTAGGGCCGGCGTAGCTCAGTTGGTAGAGCAACGCATTCGTAATGCGTGGGTCGGGGGTTCGACTCCCTCCGCCGGCACCACATTGATTGTCGCACGCTGTGCGCTAGTGAATCTGACGGCCCAGTCGGTCGAAAAATCCCCCATTTCCGATTAGCGTGAATCCTGCCATATCCGTGGCGGAATTGTACCGGGCGTTTGAACGTCGTCGAGGCGGAACGCGTGTTTCGGCCGACACCGCAGCGTCGTGCTGCGCGCATCTGGTTGAACCGTTGATTTCGCCCGTGGGCTCGAAGTCGCCCGGCCCGCATGCGCCTTTTCCGAAAGGACACCGCCCACTGTGCTTGTGGCATCGATTGGGAGAGGATGGGCAAAGGCCGTAGGCCGTGCCCATCCTGGGATTTTCTGAGCGCCTTGCACTGCTCGGTGGGGTGTCTTTTCTGCTTGTAGCGCCGGTACCTCAAGCCCTATGAGCTTCCACCACTCCTGCGCCTTTGCCGTGGAGACTCGCGATGCCAAGGGCTAGATCCAAAAGCGCTACCCGAAAAACCGGATCATGACGCCCTGCGACCGACTGCTCGCCATCCCAGACATCGTCTCCCAGCTCAAGCCCGACCTCACGCCCGCGCACCTCCGGAACACCGCCAGGACCATGTCCGATTCCCAAACCACCCAAGGCCTCAACACCGCACGCCATACGCTCTTCGCTTCCTTCTCACCGCGATCCCGCGCTACCGCCTGACTCATCGCTACACATCGATGCGTTCAGACTCATTTGGGGATCGGAAAATACTCCGGAGCGTGGACAAGTGTCGGATTTCTTGTATTTTCTGCGCTTTACAGTGGATTTTCCGCCGCATACACTGCAATCACTCGTACCGCCCAGGGATTCTGAGGGAGATCAATGGGCGCAGCACCCGCGAGTCACTTTTTGAGACGAGCGTTCTGCGGTGTGTTCGCCGGTCGGGATTGTTTCGCGCTTACCCTCGCCGCTAGGGCGGCGGCGCACTGAATGATCGAAGTTCTGAACTATTCCGAGGGAGCACATTCATGCTGAAAAAAGCACGCGACAAAATCTCGAAAGCGCTTAAATCGTCAAAATCTGCGAAAAAGGCTGTTGCCAAGGCCGCAAAGAAAGCTGCCGTGGTCGTCAAGAAGCCCGTCGCGAAAAAGGCCCCGGCGAAAAAAGCCGCCGCCAAGAAGGCCGCAGTCAAAAAGCTCGTGGCGAAGAAGGCGGCAGCCAAGAAGGCTCCGGCCAAGAAACTGGTCGCCAAGAAAGCCATCGTCAAAAAGCTGGCCACCAAGAAGGTACCTGCGAAGAAAGTCGCCGTGAAAAAGGCGGCAGCGAAGAAGGTCGTGGCCAAGAAGGCTCCGGCCAAGGTCGCGGTGAAGAAGGCCATCGTCGCCAAGGCGCCAGTCAAGATGCCGACCAAGACCGTCACCAGGGCGCCCACCAAAGTGGTCAAGCGTCCCACTCGCGTAAAGCCTTCCCCGAATTCGCGCGCCGCGCTGGCAACCAGCAAAGCCAAGAAGGCCGGCGCGACGCCAAGCGCAGGAACACCGATGCCGACAGCGGCGCCGGCCGAACCGTCTATGACACCGGCAACGGAAACTCCCAAGGATTCGTCCGGCGAAAGCTGAGCCCCGGTTTCCGGCAGCGCAGAACGGCCGGGCATCAGCCCGGCCTGTTTTTGCCTGGAACAGCACGCGCCCTTAGCCCCGGCACTCTTCCAGGATATCCATCTCCGGTTCGTAGGCATCCGTCCGGATACGGAACAAGCCAAGCACCGAGTGAAACAGGTTGTCGTGCGAGTACGAAATATCGGCGTTGCCCAGCAGACAGTGACGCCGAAGGCCGGCATGGGCTTCAAGCTGCGGCGACAGCCACAGCATGAACGGCACATGTGTCTGTTCGGCCGGCGCCAGTGAATAGGGCATGCCGTGCAGGTACAGACCGTTCTCCCCCAGCGATTCGCCGTGATCGGATAAATAGAGCATCGCGGTATCCAGGCTGTCCGCGCGGCGACGCAACTGCGCAATCGCCTCGGCCAGGATGTCGTCGGTGTAGACGATCGTATTGTCGTAGGCGTTCACGATCTCGGGCTGGCTGCAGGTCTGCACCTGCTGCGTGCGGCAATCCGGCGTGAAGCGGCGGAATGCCTCCGGATAGCGGCGATAGTAGGCCGGGCCGTGGCTGCCCTGGGGATGCAGCACGATCAGCGTATCGCCCCGCAGGTGATCCAGGATCGCGCTCAGCGAGCGAATCATGACGCCATCCTGGCAACCATCCTCATCGCACAGATCGGGCGCGACACCATGGCTGAGATCCTGAAAATCGGTGCCGACGCAGACGCCCTTGCAACCACCGTCGTTCTCGCGCCAGTAGACCGATACGCCAGCCGTTTGCAGTACCTGCACGAAGTCCACGTTAGCTTTGGCCTTGTCGTGACTGAACTCGCTGCGCGGCAGGCGGGAAAACATGCAGGGCACCGACACCGCCGTCGCCGTTCCGCAGCTCGTGACCTGGGTGTAGTTGATCAGCAACGGCTCGTCCGACAGGCGTGGATTGGTGGTCCGCGCGTAGCCATTCAGCTGAAAATTGGCGGCGCGCGCGGTTTCGCCGACCACCAGCACCAGTACGGTCGGCTTGGCGGTGACCGTGGCGGCTGCCTGCGTCGCGGTCCGTCCTCGCGGATCGGGAGCGGCCGCTTCGCGACTCGGCAACAGCTTGCGCGCCGACCATACCGGATAGTAGGGGTTCAGCAGGTAACGCAGCTCGTTGTGCTGGCGCGCCACGAACGAGATGTATTTGTAGTGCGTGAATAAGACGCCGACACCGATCATCAGACTCAGTATCGCCGTGATCAGACGTAGCGGAACTTCGCGGCTCAGAGCACCGTGGCGGATCGGTGTGCGCCACAGCAGCACGCAGGGCAATACACCGAGCAGGCCAAGATAGATCAGCAACCGTGGCGACAGCAGTTCGGCGGCCTCACCGGCATCGGTCTCCAACACATTGCGCAACATCGAATCGTTGATGATCACGCCGAACGCATCCATGAAATATGCGCAGGCCGCCGCGACCATCAGGATCAGGCTCAGCATCGGCTTGAGCAGCCATCGCAGAGCCAGCAGCGAAAACAGCGCGTTGTAGATCATCACCAGGGCGATGAAGACGATGCCGTACATCGCCACTGCTTCCATGGACTCGGGCGGCGTGTCGCGGTAAAGCGAGGCCCAGAAGTGAAAGTTGTCGAAGATCACCACGAACAGGGCGCACAGCAGGGTGACCGCTGCGGCCGGCCGCCCTGCACGAATCGGCACGCGCTCGCTACGCTCGGCGGTGCGGGTGTCACGAACTGTCTCGGTATTGAACATCGACGCTGGCGGTCTGCTGTGGGGAACAGGCAGACAGCGCAGCGACAGTGCCAGCCGGACGCCACATCCCGAACTCGCGCCATCTGATTGTTTCAGCAACGATTATCTGAGATTCTCGGTTCGGATTCGGCCGCTTCCACCGCCGCATGAAATGTCGAAGGTGCAAGAAAAGTCGACACTTGCTGCGCGACGGGATGCTCGCGCGGGCCGATACGCCGTAAGCGGCTTATCGCGCCGAAAACGCCCGCCGCCTACAATCGACGGATGCCCTTCTCCCTGGACCAAAGCACCGCGCTGTGCCGTCTGCTGTCCGATGCCAGCCGCCTACGACTCCTGCTGCTGCTGGAACGCCACGAGCTCACCGTGGCCGAGCTGACCGACGTCACCGGCCTGGCGCAGAGTCGGGTCTCCACGCATCTGTCGCGGCTGCGTCGCGCCGGGCTGGTCGGGGACCGCCGGGTCGGCGCGTCCTCGTACTACTGCGCGCAGCCGATCGGTTCGGACGACCCGGCCGCCCAGGTCTGGGCGCTGCTGCGCGAACGCATCGATGATGTGCAGGCCGGACTGGATTTCGAACACGCCGAACAGGTGATTCGCGCCCGCCACGCCGGCCAGTCCTGGGCCGAGACCGTGGCCGGACGCATGGAACTGCACTACTCACCGGGGCGAACCTGGGAGGCGACGGCGCGCGGCCTGATCACCCTGCTCGACCTCGGCGATGTACTCGACATCGCCAGCGGCGACGGCGTGCTCGCGGAATTGCTATCCGGCCAGGCCCGCTCGATCACCTGCATCGACGTCAGCGCCGCGGTGCTCGATGCGGCCGCCAAACGCCTTCAGGCCGTGGACCGCGTGAGTCTGATCCGGGCGGACATGCATGCCCTGCCGCTGCCGGCCGCCGCCTACGACCAAGTGTTCCTGATGCATGCCCTGGCGTTCGCTCAGGCGCCGCAAACCGTGCTCGGCGAAGCGGCGCGCGTACTCAAACCGGGCGGCTGCCTGATCGTCACGGCGCTGAACCAGCACGAACATTCCGTGGCCGCCGAAGCCTACGACCACGTCAATCTGGGCGTGACGCCGCAAACCCTGCGCGCCTGGCTCAGCGACGCCGGGCTCGAGGTGCAAAGCTGTCAGATCAGTTCGCGCGAAAACCGCCCGCCCTACTTCGAGGTGCTCACCGCACTGGCGCGTCGGCCGGGCTGATTTCGGTGGCGGCCGCGCGCGCCACCTCGCGCAGCGAAGCCATCAGCAGGGGCAGCGTCCGCCGCCCCGACTGGATATGCCCGGCCCAGCCCTGGCTCGCCTCGATCAATCCTTCCGGCCGCTTCAATCGCCGTGAAATTCGATGCAGCGCACGGTCCAGACCGGCCTCGCGCCGATAGGACAGCAACAGGCGCTGAAACAGCCAGGGCTGCGGCACCCAGCCCCCTGCGTCCCGGAACGCATCGGCCGCCCCGGCCAGGGCCAGCGAGGCCCGGCGCGTGAACTGCTCCAGCGGCTCCTCGCTGTACCGGGACCAGTCCAGGGCCAGGCAGTGATCGAACAGCATGTCCACGATCACCGGCGCATAGCGTCTTTTCGGTGACGGAAATTCACGGATCAGGGCGTGCACATCCGGGTGTGCATCGGTGCTCGCATCTACGCTGCGATGCAAACGAATCGATGCTTCCAGGTTGGGGGTGAAGCGCCCCTCCAGATTGCCCCGCACCATGTCGCCGAGCAGCGCGCCTTCCAGCGGCAGGCCGGCCTCGTCCGTCAGCAGCAGATGCGCGAGGAAGTTCATGGCCCATTGTAGGATGCGATACCGACGCCACGCTGTTCGGAACGGTCACTCGCGTTCGCGGCGGATCCACAGGCGGTAGCGCTTGTCCTCGAACACCGGATGCCAACCGGCAATCGCATCCACGTCGCGCTTGCGCCGCGCCCAGCACGCAGCTTCGGGGGGTGCGACCACGCCGCTCAGTGGGTGCACCCGGTCGCCGCCGTACAGCCTTGCCGAGAACGGTGGATCATCCGTAAAGAAGACCGGCCGTTGCGGGCCCGGGTATCGATCACATTGCGCGATCAGATCGCGCTCGGATCGCAAGGCGAAGCCACCGAACGCATGGACCAGCATGGCGGCGAACAGCAACAGCGGCGCCACACTCGACATCAGCAATAGCATCCCCGAATTCTGCTGTGGCCGAGCGCATAGCCCACGTGACAACCACACCGCCAGCGGCATCGCGCTCGGCAGCAGATAGGTCGAGAGGATGTTGTGCGCGGCGGTGAAAAACAGCGCTGGCCAAAGCGCCCAGGCCAACAGCAACCAGCCCTCGAGGTCCTCGCGGCGGCCCCGCCAGGCCAGAGGAGCCAGCGGCAGCCACGGCAGGAACGCCGGAATCGCCAGCAGCCAGATCTTGCCGAGCGGCTGAAGATGCGCGCTGCCGTAGCGATCGCCGGCCCAGCCCGGCTCAAGATAGCGACGCCAGTGTTCCCCGACGATGAAATAGTCGATGAAACCGGGCGTCTTGAGTTCCGCGGCAAGGTACCAGGGCACGGTCAGCAGCCCGCCGAGCAAACAGGCCAGGCACAGCAAGCCGATTGCTCTGAAACGCTTGCTGCCGAGCAGCCATGCGCTCAGCAAGGCCGGTGGACCACCCAGCACCACCACCAGCGGCCCTTTTGCGAGCATTCCGATGGCCACACCCAGCGTGATCGTCAGCAGCGCGATCACGCTGGATCGATGGCACTCGAAGCTGCCGACCACAATCAATCCCAGGCCCAGCGCCAGCCAGTTGTCGGTCAGCACGGAACCGGATGTGACGAAGAACAGCACACCCGACACCAGCATCAGGGACGCCAGGTTGGCGATGCTGGCGCCGTAACGACGGCGCGCCCAGACCACAGTCAGCAAGGCCAGCAAAGCACTGGGAATCCAAGTGCCTGCACGCGCCGTGAACTCGCCGAATCCGAACAGCTGCATCAGTCCGCCGGTTGCCCAGAACAGCAGCGGCGGCTTGCCCCAGAACGGAACGCCGGACGCGAACCACGGCGTGATCCAGTCGCCCGAATCCGCCATCAGTCGCGCCACCAGCGCGTAACGCGCCTCCGTGGTGTCGGTCAGCGGATACAGCGGCAGGCTCAGCAGGCGCAGCGCCAGCACCGCGATCGCGGCGAGCGCGTAGCGACGCGCCGCCGTCTTTGGGAACAGCATCATACCGACTGGCGTTCGAGCCGATCCGACTGCTGCCGCGCCGGGCGATAGGACTGCCGTAGATACAGCGGGCGCTGCTTGACCTCGGTGTAGATGCGCCCGACGTACTCGCCGAGTATGCCCAGCCCGCACAGTTGCAGGCCACCGATGAAGAAGATCGAAACGATCAGCGTCGGAAAGCCATCCACGGATTCGCCGAACAACACGGTCTTGCCGGCATAGACCAGCGCCATCACCAGTGCGAAGCAGGCGGCCAGCATGCCGGCGACACCGGCAAAGCGCAGCGGCAATACCGAGAACGAGGTCAGGCCGTCCGCAGCCAGTCCGATCAGTTTCATCAGCGGCCAGCGCGTGTTGCCGGCGGCACGCGCCGGCCGTTCGAATTCGAGTTGCACCTGCGGCATGCCGATCCAGGCGAACAGGCCCTTCATGTAGCGATTGCGCTCCGGCAGCGTGCGCAGGGCCAGAACCGCGCGCCGCGACATCAGTCGGAAGTCGCCCACGTCGACCGGAATCGGAATTTCCCCGACCCGCGCCAGCAGGCGGTAATACGCGGCTGCCGCGATGCGCTTGCCCGGACTGTCGCCGTTGCGGGAGCGGCGTTTCATGACGATCACGTCATTACCCTGAAACCAGGCGTCGAGCATGCGTGGCAGTTGCTCCGGCGGGTCCTGCAGGTCGGCGTCCATGACCACGACGACTTCGGCTTCGGCATGGTCGAGCCCGGCGGTCATTGCCGCCTCCTTGCCGAAGTTGCGCGACAGTTGCAGCAGGCCGATGCGCGAATCCGTCACCGCCGCCCGTTCGATCCAGGCAAGGCTGCCATCGCGGCTGCCATCGTCGACGAACAGGATTTCCGGCACCACGGGCAGCATCGTCAACACTGCACCGAGGCGTTCCAGGAACAACGGCAATACATCGATCTCGTTGTGTACCGGCACCACCACGCAAAGACTGGGGCGTGCCGGGCGCGGCAAGCCGGCGACCGGCGCAACCAGCGGGGTTCGCGCGTTCATCGAAAGCTCCAATGCCGGTTCGCCAGAAAGCCTGCGAGGAATACGCTGGCCGTGGCGGCAATCTGCGCCGGCCAGGCCCCGATCCGCGGAGCCAGCGCGGCAAGCAGCGCAGCGTTGCCGAGTGCGACAGCCAAAGCCGTGATCGCGAATCTCGGCAGTGCGCGCGCATGTCCGCCGCGACGGCCGAAGGTCCAGGCGTGATTGAGTCGGTAGCTGAGCGCGGCGCCCGCCGGCGCGCCCAGCGCGGTCGCCGCAATCGGACCACTCCACCGGAGCAGCGCGGCGAACACCAGATAGTGCGCAACGGTCGCGGCGATCGATACGCTCAGATACCGGCCGACAGCCGTGCGGTGACGCGGGCCGGCGGCGCCGGCATTCGCGCCGAGGGATGCCATGTTTGGGGCCATGAAAGCTTGCGGTCCGAATGGGGCGAGGATTTTCGCCCGGGTCTGACGGCTCTATGGCAATCGCAGTGCCAGCGTGAAGCGGCCCGGCATCATCGATTCAACTTTTTGTTTTTACGGTTATTTTTACTAAATCGAGGCGCTGAGCCTCCCTCCGGGAAATGCAGGCTTGCAAGCCGCGTCGACAATTCTTGCGGGGTTTTCCGCGGTGCTCACGGAGCCGGGTCCGCGCATGGAGGCACTGTCTCGAAGGGCAGACGCCGCCCGCGCTCGTCGAGCAGAAACAGCACGCTGACATCACCGGCGACGTGACAGGCCGAGACATAACCAATGGCATTGGCCGTGGCGGCAACAAAGGCCAGCATCGCTGCCTCCGAGGCAAGCACGTAGGGCGGCGATACGCCCTGGAAGTACATTTCGTTCCAGTAATCCTGCATCTGCTCGGGTTTCAATCCCAGCACCGTGCGCGAGAAACGCAGACGCAGCGGATGATCCGCCGGCAGGTTGATCGGCTCGATGCGGCTGCCGTCCGCCCAGTGCAGACGCTTGCGACGATAGATCAAAGTCAGAGCGTCGGGGTCGATCGCCTCGCGGGCATGCTCGGCGGCGACGATGACGGCGATCGGCACCGGTTCGGCATGCAGCGGCGCCATCGCCGCCAGCAGGCATAAGCCGGCCAGCCAGCGCCTCATCCGGATGCTTGCGTTTCGCATTGCGCGGCTCAGAACAGAACCGCGAAAGACGTGAGCAGACCCTCGTCCACGCCGATATCGTTCTCGACGGCATAGCGATATTCGGCCTTGAACACCCACGCCGGACTGTAGCGCCAGGTGAGGCCACCGATCTGCAGATGCACGCCTCGGTCGAAATCGACCTTGTTGAGATATTCGGTGCGCGCCACCGCGTACAGGCGCTCGCTCAGCGGAGCCACCAACTGCACGTAGTAACCACGCTCATCGGCGCGTTCCGCTGCTTGCTGCAGGCGGCGATAAACCCATTCGCCCTGGAGTTCCCAACGGTGATATTTCCAAACGAAGTCCACGCCGAACATTTCCTTGCGCTCGTCCGGCGTCAGTTCCTGTTCGAACGACGCGAAGGAGGTGCCGATCTGCGTATGCACATCGAACGAGTAGTTCAGGCGGATGCCATAGGCTTCCTTGAAGGTGTCGAGCTCGGGATTGGGAAACAGCTCCTCCCCGATCGAACCATAGATCGAATAGTCGATCGCACGGTGGAACAGCGGCACCACGCCGAAGATCATGGCGCCCGTCGCATTGGTGGGGAACGTGGAATCGGTCATCAGCGGCCGTGAGGTGGTCCAGACCAGCGGCGCGGCGTGGATCAGGTTCCAGCGGCCGATCGGCGTCAGATACTTGCCGACCCTGAGCTGCAGGAAGTCCGACCGCGTGTAGTCGACATGCAGCCGTTCGAGGCTGACGTAGGCCTCGTCGGTGGTGCTGTCACCGGGCGAAAGGATCAAGGAATCCTCCAGCTCCACCTCGGCGAAGAAGCGCCAGCGCGCGCCGTCGTCCCAGTTCAGCAACAGGCTGATGCTGTCCAGCGTGGCGCGCCAGCGCTCGGCGTTGTCGTTCTCGTCGATGAAACTGACTTCGCCGTAACCGCCGATGCGCGCACGGGTGCCCGGCACGGTATAACCGCGCGCCAAGCGATTGTCGGAATTCTGGGGCAGCTCGGGCTGCGGCGTCGGAACCGGCACTTCGTCCGCAGCGGCATCAGTCTGCGCGAACGCCTGAACGTTCGCGCAGACCAGACCAGCTGCCAACAGCGCCGCCCACAGCTGCCGCCGCCGTAGCGCTATCATTTTCGAGTCACTCATGATTCAAACCACTCCGGTCCCCAGCCCCAGCATGGACAGCCAGAAGCGGCGCTACTCTACGCGGCACCCGCGCGCGATCGCCACCGGTATCCCGGCACGGTGACGATACGCAAGACGCTGCTGCTCGCCTTTCTCGCGATCAGCCTGCTGCCGGCGCTGGCTCTGGGGGCGCTGTCGTTCTCGCAGATGCGAGCCTCGATGCAGCAGGAGATCGAGAGCAACCTGCAAAGCCGCGCCGAGTCCGTGTCCGCAGACATCGACCGCATGCTGTTCGAGCGCCTGCAGAACGCGGTGACCTGGAATCATCTGCAGGTGATGCAGGATCTTCGCATCGACGATGTGGACAAACGCGTGTCCGCGTTCCTCGGCGAGGTCAAACAGCGCTACGGCGGCGTCTACAACCTGATCTACTGCGTGGACGCAGACGGTCGTGTGCTGGCATCCAGCGACGCCGGGCAGATCGGCCGCGTCGAGCCCTCGTCATACGCCTGGCTGCAGGCAAAGCTTCCCGGCGGCGTGGTCTGGATCGAACGCCCGCAGCGCGACCGTCCGGGTGGACCGGCCACCTTCACCATCCGCACTCGCATACCGTCACAGTTCAGCGACGGTGAACTCGGCGAGCTGGTCCTGCGTTTCGACTGGACGCAGATCGAGGGTCTGCTCGATCAGGCCGCGGAGGATCGGCGCGGTGTCATCGTCGCCGATGCCGACGGTCGCGTGATCGCGGCCTCGTCGCTGCTGGCGCCGCGCGCCGTGACCGCCTCGCTGCGCGACTGGGTGACTCCGCGCAACCGCGCCGCAGTGATGCTGCGCGATGGTGCCCCGCTGATCGACGGCAAGATCATCGTCGGTATCGACCGCTCGCAGGGTTACGAGCACTTCGCCGGCTTCGGCTGGACCACGATGGTGCTGCAACCGCTCGGTCAGGCGCTCAAACCGGTCCATCGAATGAGTCTGGTGTTCGCCGCGCTGATCGCCGGCATCGCCGCGATTTGCGTGCTGATGTCCTCGGCCGTGGCCAGCCGCCTGTCGCGGCCCATCGCCGCGCTCACCGACTACACCCGCGGCTTCATCCTCAGCGGACGCACCACGCCCCCGCCGCCCGGTTCCGGCGGCGAGATCGGGCGGCTGCGGGATACCTTCGTGCAGATGGTCGAGGACCTCGAACGCTCGCGTGAAGCGCTGATCCGGGCGTCGAAGCTGGCGGCGCTGGGCGAAATGTCGGCGGTGATGGCTCACGAGATTCGGACACCGCTGGGCATCGTCCGCTCCTCCGCACAGGTGCTGGAACGCGAGCCCGCAATCAGTCCCGAAGGTCGCGAGCTGGTGGGTTTCATCGCCAGCGAGACCGAACGCCTCAACCGCCTGGTGTCGTCGATGCTCGACAGCACACGGGCGCGCCCGCTGCAGCTGGCGCCGACCGCGCCGGGTGGGCTGGTGCGCCGCTGTGTGGAACTGCTGAACAACCAGGCCGATGCACGCGGCGTCACGATCCGCACGCGGATCGCGGACGAACTGCCGGAAATCGAATGCGACGCCGAGCAACTCACCCAGGCCTTGCTCAATCTGCTGCTCAACGCCATTCAGATTCTGGATGCGGGTGGTCAGGTCGACGTCAGTGCACACATGCAGGACGATGGCCTGCACATCGCCGTGGCCGACAACGGCCCCGGCATCGATCCGGAGTATCGCGAGCAACTGTTCGATCCCTTCGTGTATCAGCGTGAAGGCGGCACCGGCCTGGGCCTGGCGATCGTGCGTCAGATCGTCGAGGCACACGGCGGTTCTGTCACCATACTCGATGCACCCATCAGCGGCGGCGCCGTCTTCGAGATGGTCCTGCCGCTTCAGGCCACGGAGTCATGAGCAACAAACACGTCCTCGTCGTTGACGACGAAACCAATATGCGGCGCGTGCTGGAAATCATGCTGCAGCGCATGGGCTATTGCACCGACAGCGTCGAAAACGGCGTCGCGGCACTCGAATTTCTCGACACCCGCGACACCGACCTCGTCATCAGCGATCTGAAGATGCCGGTGCTCGGCGGGCTCGGTCTGCTCGAAAAGCTGCGCGCCGGCGGCAACGACGTGCCGGTGATCGTGATCACCGCGCACGGCACGGTGGAAAGCGCGGTCGAAGCGATGAAGCTCGGCGCCTTCGACTACCTGCTGAGGCCCTTCGATGTGGATGCACTCAACCTCGCGATCCGGCGGGTATTCGCCGCCGGCGAGGTTCTGCGTCAGAACCAGTTTCTGCGCGAGGAACTCGACCGCGGCTGGGGCGGACTCATTGGCAGCAGCGAGCCGATGCGCCAGGTCTACGAACAGATCAAGCAGGTGGCCCCCACGCGCACCGGCGTGATGATCCTGGGTGAAACCGGTACCGGCAAGGAACTGGTGGCTCGCGCGATCCACCGCGAGTCGGAGCGCAGCGATCGCCTGTTCGTTCCGATCAATTGCGCGGCGATTCCGGCGGACATGATGGAGGCCGAACTGTTCGGCTTCGACAAGGGCGCGTTCACCGGCGCCGTACGCGACCGCGTCGGCAAGTTCGAACTCGCCAACGGCGGCACGATCTTTCTCGACGAAATCACCGAAATGCCGATCGCGCTGCAATCCAAGTTGCTGCGCGTGCTCCAGGAACAGACCGTGGAGCGGCTCGGCAGCAACCGCACCCTGGAACTGGACCTGCGCGTGATTGCCGCCACCAACCGCCGCCCGCAGGACGCGGTACGCGATCAGCGACTGCGTGAGGATCTCTACTATCGCCTCAACGTATTCGCGATCGAATTGCCGCCGCTGCGCGAACATCCGCACGACATTTCACTGCTGGTCGAGCATTTCGTCGCCGAACATGGCGGCCGCCGCGCACGCCTGACGCCGCGCGCCCTGGATCACCTGCAGCGCTATGCCTGGCCCGGCAACATCCGCGAACTGTCGAACATGATCGAGCGCGCCCTGGTGCTCACGCGCGGCGACACGCTGGATGTCGAGCACTTTCCGCTGGCCGCTTCGACGGCGGCCCATCCGGTGACGGGCGCGAGCAGCACGTCGACGCCGCCGCCGGATCTGTCTCTGGGCCTGGAACACGCGGTCGAAGCCCTGGAATCGCGCATGATCCGCAGCGCGCTCGAACAGACCGAGGGCAACAAGACCAAGGCCTCCGCGCTGCTCGGAATCAGTGAACGATCGATGTGGTACAAGCTGAAGAAGTACGGACTCAACTGAGTCGCAGCACGCTCACTGCCCCAGCAGCTGCCGCACCGCCGGCTCCATCCCGGTCAATCCGTAGTCACGTCCGATCTTCAGCGCATCTTCGGCGGAAGCGCCGTGCAACCAGTGCGCGCGCAGCGCCATCATCGCGCCCACACGATTGCCGGACGCGCAGTGAATCATCGTCGGCTCGCCGCCGGCGTCGGCCAGCGCCTCGTCGAGTGCCCTGACCGCCTGCGGCGTCAGGCCGACGCTTCCGGCCACCGGCACACGACGGTAGGTCACATCCAGCGATTGCAGCAGTGCCGGCTCGTCGAAACCGGCGTCCTCGCTCTCGGGACGAAGATCGATGACATGGCGAAGCCCGGCATTCGCCGCCGCGCGCAGCTGATCGGCCGTGGGCTGGCCGCCGCTGACTCGCCCGTCCTCGGGATGACGCATGTTCACGAAATCGATTTGATCGATCTGCATTCCGGTGCCCTCCTGGGCCTGTGCGGTGGGGATCGCCGGGACCAGCAGACAGGCCAGGCTCAAGGCGTATGCCATCAAGGAATTACTGGACATGGGCTGGTGCCCCGGTCTGAATTTCAGCATGCATGCTACCTGGGTCGTGCCGGGCATGCCGCACCGTGAAGCCGAGCGCGCGGGCCAGCGACAGCATCGGCCAGTTCTCCGCGAGAATTTCTCCGAAGACCGTGTGAATGCCCTGGCGGCGTCCGTGGCGGACCAGCTCACCCAGCAGAAACCGGCCCAGGCCGACACGCGCGAAGTCCTGATGAACCAGCAATGAGAATTCGGCGCTGCCGGCATCAGGATCGGCGATCAAATGCGCCAGCGCGACGATGCGCGCGGTGCCGCGCGGAATCGCGACGAAGGCGATCTCGCGGTCATAGTCGAGCTGGGTCAGACGCGCCGCCATCGCATGCGAGAACTGGCGGATGTAACCGAAGAAACGCAGGCGGATGTTCTCCGGGTCGCTGCGTTCCAGCAGGCGGATCACCGCCGTCTCGTCGGCCGGGCGCACCACCCGGATGTGGAATTCCCGCCCCTGCTTGAGCGTCACGCCCTGCGCCAGATCGGCGGGGTACGGCGCCAGGGCGAGGCGGCGCCTGGGCGGCTCCGGCGCATCGGTCAGCGTCAAGGTGGAATCGGGCAACAGGATCGGCAGCCCTCGTGCATCCGGCGCCAGCCGCAACACCGCATTGGCGATGGCCGGCTGATCGACCAGCATCTGGCCGATGTGCACGAGCACGGCGGCGTAGGCCGCGGCGTCCCAGCCGCGTCGTGCCATCGCCGCAACCACGCCCGCTTCTTCGAGCAGACGTCGCGCCAACAAGGGGTCCAGCGGCGCAAACCCATGGGCCGCGCCACGGCCGGACCACAGCGCCGAACCGCGGACACGCAGGTACTGCCCGAATTCCTCATGCCGCAGGATCGCGACTTCGACCACCAGCGTGGAATCGGCCTTGTCGGCCGCCATCGACAGGCCGTAATGACTCATGACCTCCGCCGTCAGCGCCGGCTCCATCGCCGTGCCGTGCCGTGCCGCCGCCGCCAGCAGCCCGCTAATCTTCTCGCGGTCGATCTGTGGCAGATCCAGCGGCGGCGGGGTCTGCATCAGCAGTTCCTGCGTGCTTCGGTACTGCTGGCGATAGCGCAAGGCGCGCATCGCCTCGTCGGCCGACGCGAACGTGGGCACGGTCATCTCGCTGCTGTAGGCGCGCGCCTGCAACGCGGTCTCCAGGCCCAGCCATACGGTCAGCACGCGCGCACCCAGACCCAGCCCGGCAACCGCCTGCGCGGTCTGATCGTGTGGCTGGCCGGCGCGCGGACTGTGCATCAGCAGCACCGAGTCAACGCCCGGATCTTCGCTCAGGGCACGCACGATCCGGGCGATCGATTCCGGCGGCGCGCCGCACAGATCGACCGAGCCGGCCAGAAAGCGCGTGCCGGCGAAGATGCCGCTGATGGCCGTGCGCGAGGACGCGGCCAGATCGGTGTACTGCAGGCCGTGACGACCGATCGCGGCCAGACCCAGCGCGCAGACCCCGGCCCCGTTGCCGGCCACGATGACGCGAAATCTTTGCTGATTCGGCAATCGCTCCAGGGCCGCGATGCCGTCGAACAGGCCGCCCAGAACCTCGCACTCGATCAGACCGGCACGCTGCAGCGCGGCGCTGCGCACCGGATCGCGCAGACCGATGCCGTGCGGCGGGGTCTGCAACACCAGAACCGGCTTGTTGCGGGCGCAGGCTCGCGCCGCCGACATGAACTTGCGCGCGCTCTTGAGGCGCGACATCTGCAGGACCACGGCGTGGCTGATCGGATCCACCGCTGCGGTATCCAGCAGATCGCCGATATCGACATCCGCTTCGCCGCCGGTCACGGCCACCCATGAAAAGCCGAGTTCACGCCCGGCCGCCCAGTCCAGCGCCGCCGCCGCTACCGACGACGACTGCGCGATCAGGGCGACCCGCCCCTTGCCGATGGGCTGTTCATAGGTGGTGGCGTTGAGTGCGAGCCCGGGCCAGGCCACGCCACCGGAGCGCGGCCCCAGAATGCGAACCCGTTGCGGTCGTGCCGCCTCAAGCACGGCCTGCGACGGCGCCTCATCGGCACCCCACAACAGCGCACGGCAGCCACTTTCGATCAGGCGTCCGAGCGTGGCAACCGGCAGGCTGTCGGGCTCGAAGACGATGCCCAGCTCCACGATCGGCGGGGTATCGGCCTGGGCGCTGCCCCAGCCCTCGCGGTCGAAACCGAGGGTGTAGCGTTGCAGCACCGGCTTCGAGCGTTCCAGATTGGCGAGTATCTGCCGATGGCTGGCGGTACGTGGCGCACCGCAGATCACGATCCGCCGAGGGCGCAGCAGAAAGTCGAGATTGCGGATCGTCATTCAGGGGGGTCCGATCTGCGCCGCGTCGATGCCCGGGCGCTCACCCCGAAGCTTCGACAAACGGCCGCAGGAAGGCCTCGGTGCTGAGCGCCAGTGAGTGCAGGTCGTAGCCACCCTCCAGCGACGCGAGCACCCGCCGCTGCGCATGTTCGGCGGCGCGTTCGCGCAACCAGGCAGCAGTCCAGCGATAGTCGTCTTCGTGAAGCCGGACATCGGCGAGTGGGTCGCCGGCATGCGCGTCGAAGCCGGCGGAGACCAGCAGCATCTGCGGCTGGAAGCGTTCCAGTGCCGGCCCCCACACGGTCTCCACGGCTGTTCGGTAGTCCCCGCTGCCGGCGCCGGACCGCAAGGGTGCGTCGATCAGACCGCGCGCCTCGGGGTCGCCGGCCCAGTTCGGGTACAAGGCTTCCTGATAGGTCGAGCACATCATCACGCGCGGGTCGGCACGAAAGATGTCGGCGGTCCCATTGCCGTAGTGCACGTCGAAATCGATGATCGCAACGCGCTCCAGACCGCTGGCCAGCGCGTGCGCCGCCGCCACCGCAATGTTGTTGAACAGGCAGAATCCCATGGGGTGCGCGCGCTCCGCATGATGGCCCGGCGGACGTACCGCGCAGAACGCGAATTCGGCGCGCTTCTGCAACAGCAGGTCCACGGCATGAACACAGGCGCCCGCCGCGTGCAAGGCGGCGGCGGCACTGCCGGTACTGACCACGGTATCTGCATCCAGCCAGTCCCGGCCCTGCGCCACAGGCGCCAGGACACGGTCGATGAGTGCGGCATCGTGCACGCGCAGCAGGGCTTCGCGGCTTGCCGCCGGCGCCTCAATCTGCCACATCAGCGCCTCCAGCCCGCTCGCCATGAGACGGTCGTTGATCGCATGCAGGCGCTGTGGGCTCTCCGGATGAACCGTCCCGGTGTCATGGTCGAGACAGGCGCGATGCGTCAGATAGGCGGCCTGCATGGCGTCTCCAAATGTTGAAATAGTCAATCGCCTAGACTACGTGCCCGCGAGCAAGGCGCATAGATTGTGGAATTCGTACCAATACTCTGGTGGGGCCTGGCGGTCCTGCTGATCGGCGGCGGTCTGGTCGGCACGATCTACCCATTGCTGCCGGGCGTGCCGATGATCTTCATCGGCATGTGGATCGGCGCATGGGTCGACGGCTATGCCCGCGTCGGCACCAAGACCCTGGTCTTTCTGGGCGTGCTGACCGCGTTCAGCGTGATCCTGGACTTCATCGCCAGCGCGCTTGGCGCGCGGCGCGTCGGCGCCAGCAGGCAGGCCGTCACCGGCGCACTGATCGGCTCGATCGCCGGCATGTTCTTCGGGCTGCCGGGCCTGCTGATCGGCCCCTTCGTGGGCGCGGTCGTCGGCGAGCTGGTCGCCCGTGGCGGGCTGTCGCAGGCGATGAACGTCGGCGTCGCCACCTGGATCGGCCTGCTGCTCGGGGCACTCGCCAAACTGGCGATCTCGCTGGTGATGATCGGCGTCTTTGTGTCGGTGTTCCTGCTTTACTGAAGTCCGGAATCATCATCGCACGTGAAGCGCCCGCGTCGACAGTCGGCGTGCGGGCGGCTACCGTAGCCGGTCGCGACGCAGACCGGGGAAACTCTTGCAGAACAGTACCGAAGCATCGAGTCTGGTAACACCACCCGAGGTGGTTCGCCCGCGCATCGGCCTGATCGACTGGCTGATGCTGGCGCTGGCGATCGCCTCGATCGGCCTGCTCAGTTGGGAGACGTTCTGGGACGTTTCCGAACAGACCACCCGATTGATCATATTGACCGACTACCTGATCTGCGCGGTGTTCGCGCTGGAGTTCGTGTGGCGCTGGCGCGCCCAGGGCTGGGACCGCAGCTACGTGCTGCGCAACTGGTACGAAATTCTCGGCATGATCCCCGTATCGAGTCCGGCCTTCCGTGGTTTCCGGTTGTTCCGGGTGATTCGCATCATCGTGCTGCTGTCGCGTTTCGGCAAGGCCGCCGATCGTGCCTTTGGCGACGAATTCACGTACCGGATCATCACGCGCTTCCGAAAGGGCTTCGTCGATGCGATCAAGGGCCCGATCACCATCGGTGTGCTCGAAGAGGTGGCCATCGTGCTGCAGCGCGGCCACTACACCCGCAACATCGCGCGCGCCCTCAACGAGAACGAAGGCGAAGTCGAGGAGATGATCCTCGAAAAACTGCGCGAGGATCCGCAGACCGGACGCCTGCGCAGGGTTCCGTTCTATGATGAGATCGTGCGTTCGGTGGTCCGGGCGGCCTATCGCGTGGTGATGGAAACGCTCAACGATCCGCGCACCGACGAACTGGTGTCCGATCTGCTGCGCGAGAATCTCACGCAGATTCGCGATTCGGTGGAAAGCCGCGAGAACAGCCGACTGCGCCGTAACCGTTCCGCCTGAGCCCGACCGAACCGCTCCACCACCGCGCGGTCTGAACCAAGGCCGCATACCGACCCTCCCGATTTCGATGCCGATCAGCTGGCTGCTGCCACCCCATTTCTCACCGACCGCCCAGATTCTGTTCTGGGGAACCCTGCTGCTGTACTGGCGCGGCCTGCGCGCAGGCGCACGGCCCGGCTTCGGCCGCGCGCTGAGCTTCGTGCTCGGCGCCGTGCTGATGTACGTGGTGGCGCAGACCCGCTTTGACTACTACTCGCAATACATGTTCTTCATGCATCGCCTGCAGCATCTGGGCCTGCACCATCTCGGCCCGTTCCTGCTGGCGCTGGCGCAACCCCAGGCGGTGCTGGCCGCCGGCCTGCCAGCGGCATGGCGTGCCCGGCCGCTGCCGGCAGCGCTGAAACGCGCTGGACGCTGGCTTTATCTGGCGCTGCAGAATCCCCTGGTCGCACCACTGCTGTTCGTGGGCCTGATCGCCTTCTGGCTGACGCCATCGCTGCATTTCGACGCGATGCTCAATCTGAACCTGTACTGGCTGATGAACTGGAGCATGGCGCTGGACGGCCTGCTGTTCTGGTTCTGGGCTTTCGAGCGTGGTCGCAACGGCGCCGCGCCACCTTTCGGCTACGGGGTTCGACTGCTGGTGCTGGTGCTGATCGCGCCGCCGCAGATCGTGATCGGCTCACGCATCGCCCTGTCCGACCAGGAACTGTTCGACGTCTACGCCGTGTGCGGCCGCGCCTGGCCGCTCAGCCCGATCGTCGACCAGCAGATCGGTGGCCTGGTCACCTGGATACCGGCGGCGATGATGAGCGTGCTCGGCATGCTCGTGGTCCTCGCCGGCCTGCTGCGCCACAGCCGCAATGCCGCCACCCGCCCTCGCTACACGGAAATTGTGCAATGAGACAGCTGAAACCGTCCTTGGCGTTCATCGCAATGCTGCTGCTCGGTCTGGCGACGGCCTGCTCGCGTGACGAGGGTTTTCACGCCAAGTCGATCGCCGGCCTGATGCCGGCATTGGAATTTTCCCTGACCAACGACGAGGGCAATGCAGCCAGTGCGCAGGATACGGCCGGCAAGATCCGGCTGCTGTTCTTCGGCTACACCTCCTGCCCCGACATCTGCCCGGTGACGCTGGGCCGGCTCGGCGCGGTGATCCAGGGCTTGCCGGAGGAACGGCGCGAGCGGGTGCGCGTGCTGTTCGTGTCGGTCGACCCGCAGCGGGACAGCGTCGCCAAGCTGCATGCCTACGTCGATTATTTCGGCGATCAGGTCATCGGCCTGCGCGGCCCGGAGCCAGCCTTGCGCAAACTGGCACAGCGCTACCGGACCACCTTCGGCTATGGCGATCCGGACGAGACCGGCTTCTACGAGGTGTCTCACAGCAGCGGCATCTACGTATTCGACGGTAGCGGCGCCGCACGTCTGCTGTTCCGCCCGGACGACCCGCTCGCCGCCATGCAGGACGACCTCGGGCAACTGCTCGACGAGGCAAGCTAGCCGTCTCGGAAGTCGGCGGCGACGCGCTTGCGTCCCGCCCGCTTGGCCTCGTAGAGCCGTGCTCCACGGCCGCGAACAGATCGCTCAGATCGATGCCGTACCCCGCCAGGCGGGAATCAAGAGCAGGGGCAGGACAGCGACGGCAAGGGTGTAGCTCAATGGTGGAGCGGCGGTCTCCAAAGCCGGGGATCGGGGTTCGAGTCCCTGCACCTTCGCCACTCTTTTCTATATCAACACTGATATAATGCGCGCGGACGACACCATGCCGACGAATAAGCCAAGGAAGGAAGCACCCGGATACAAAACCTCGAATGGGGGGCTCCAAGGCTGTGTTCTGCAACTTCCCCGACGCCGTGCAACAGGACGCCGGTTTCCAGCTCAGCAAGGCGCAGCGCGGCGATCCGGCCGACAGCTTCAAGTCTATGAAGTCTATGAACGCGGTCGGATCGGGCGTCATGGAATTGATCGTCAACGATGAAGATGGCTGGTTTCGCGTCTTCTACTTCGCCAAGTTTCCGCCAGCGGTCTATGTGTTGCACGCCTTCCTGAAGAACGAACGCTACGACCGCCGGCGACATCGAGAAAGGCCGTAAGCGTTATTCCGAATCTTGTGGCGCGACTTCGCGCTGACAAGATCCTCAAATGAGGATTTACCCAATGACCGCTGACCTGACCAACATGAGTGTGTGGCACCACCTCTACTCGCCGGAGGAAGCCGCGCTGATGGAATCGCGGGCCGAACTGATGGCCGTCCTGCAGAAGCGCGTGAAGGGCTGGCGAGTCACGCAGATCGAAGCCGCCGCACGGCTGGGCGTGACGCAACCGCGGCTCAGCGACTTGGTGAACGGCCGGCTCAGCAAGTTCAGCCTCGATGCGCTGCACAAGATGGCCAGCCGTTCCGGCCTGGCGCCCGTCATCGTCACCAAGCCAGCACGCCGAGCGCGCTCGGCGCCGAGCGCTGCCGCAGTTTGACCGAAACCGAAGACCTCTAGCGCGTACGCCCTATCAGAAGCCCGCTTCGGCGGGCTTTTTCATTTCACTTGTCAGGAGGGTTCGACATGAAGACCAAGCAACTGATCCTGTGTGGGCTGATCGCGCTGCTCAGCGCCTGCGCGACCGCCACGCCGTACCAGCCGGCCGACCAAGGCTATGGATACAGTGAACAGAAGCTCGAATCGAATCGCTACCGCGTGAGCTTTGTCGGCAGTTCCAAGACCTCGCGTGAGACCGTCCAGAACTACCTGATCTACCGGGCCGCCGAATTGACGCTGGCCAATGGCTACGACTACTTCGTGCTCGCCGGGCGGGACGCCGCGGCAGAACCCGGCACACGCAGCGGCTCGCGCACCGGCGTCAGCTTCGGTCTCGGCTCGTTCGGCGGTTCCACGGGTTTCGGCCTGGGCATCGGCACCGGAATTGGCGGCGGCGGTGAAGACTTTCGCGCACAGGCCGATGTGCTGATGTACCAAGGCGACAAGCCGGAAGATCGCAGCGATGCGCTCAGCGCGGCCGAAGTGAAGGCCAACCTCGAAGCAGGAATTCGACGTCCGAACTGAGTCCTTCAACCGCCCTGATTCAGCGGAGCCTCAACCAAGCCGCCCGGCGGCAACTGCAGAAAGTAGCCGGTGTTCTTGAGCGCTTCGACCACACGTCGCACATCGACCCGCGCCAGTCGGCTTGTCGGCCCCAGGCTCAGGCGCATCACCTCGTCGAGCTTGCCGAGTCGCCGTAGCAGTGCCGGCGGCAAGCTGTCCAGGTCCAGGCCCTCACGCAGATACAGGTACATCTCGGATTGCCTGGAGCAACGCAGTACCAGGCAGTTCAGGTTCGGAACTTGTTCAGGATGGATCGACGTCATTTGGCGATTGTCTCACCCCGTTGGCATCGCCGCCGGCCGGTTTCCAATCCCGAAGCCGAAGGCTGCCGGCGTACGTCCGTCGGCTGCTTTTGGACAAATCGAGAAAACTGCGGTAACGTCCGCGCCGCAGTGTTTCAAGCATGTATTCAGCGTGAGTAAAAGCCGTATCAATATGCACGGCCGGTTTCTCCTCAATGCGTTCCTTGATCGCTTGCACCCTGCGGGCGTTCCGCGTCCGTAATATTATTTTTTTATTCAGGAATGTATTCATGAGCAACTCATCGACCGGCACCGTGAAGTGGTTTAACGATGCGAAGGGCTTCGGCTTCATCACCCCGAGCGAAGGCGGCGAAGATCTTTTCGCGCACTTCAAGGAAATCCAGGGCAGCGGCTTCAAGACCCTCAAGGAAGGCCAGCGCGTCGAGTACGTCGCCGCTCGCGGCCAGAAGGGCATGCAGGCCACGCAGATCCGCCCGCTGTAAGTCGAGCTTCACGCAGTACCAGAAACCGCGGCCTCGGCCGCGGTTTCTGTTTGCGCGTCTGTTATTTTTCGGTGCGCAGATGCCCTCGTCTGGACTCGTTCTTGCGAACAGAAAGCCGCGTTTCACACGGATGAGTCACGCGACTCCATGGACGGCACGTGCAGATCGAACTGACACACATGCCTACGCGGCCGGCGGCACCCGCAAGGTACTGGCGCAATCTGGCCGGCGCGATCCTGCTGCACCTGCTCCTGCTGCTGTTGTGGTTGCGCCTGCCGCCGCCGATGCAGGCGGCCTCTCCAGTGCCCGCCGCAGGCCGGACGATCACCGCGATCATGCTGTCTGCGCCCGCTCGTCCCTCATCGAAACCCGCGACACCGGCCGAAGCACCGCAAGCCGAGCCGGCGGCCGCCCTGAGAAGCGAATCCGAGTCGCGCGAGCAGGCCCGCTCGCGTCCGCAGGCGGTCGAATCACGTCAGCGCCCGGAACGCAGCGCCACCCAACAGGCAGCGCCGCCCGAACCGGCCGAAACCGATTCACTCCCGCCCCGCAGCAGTGCGGCCACCGAATCCTCCGCGCCGGCGTCGACACCGCCCTCGGCCACCGATTCGCGCGCGGGCGTCTCCAGCGGCTCGCAGCCACCGTCCGCGCTGACGGTGCAGGAATTCCCGCTGAGCTATCTCACGCAGCTCAGCCGCATCGTCAATCGCAACGTCAACTACCCGTCATGGTCGATGCGCAACGCGGAACAGGGCGTCGCCACCGTGCGCCTGCGACTGGCGCGCAACGGCCGCGTCATCGAGGCGCTGGTGGTGCGCAGCAGTGGATATGACTCCCTGGACGCGGAAGCCCGCGAAGTGATGATGCGCATCGGGCGGTTCCCGCCGATTCCGAGCGCGATCTATCCCGGTCAGCTGGCGTTTCTGATCGACCAGCCTGTGCGCTTTCGCATGCAATAGGCCTCAGCCGCGCAGCCAGTCGAGCAGTTCGGACTCATCGCCGCGGGCAAAGCCGATGCGCAGCTCGCCGTCGCGATCGAACACCGGACGTTTGATCACACTGCTGTGCTGCGCCAGTGCATCGGCTGCCGCCGGCCCGTGCAGCGCGGCCTGGCTTGCCTCGTCGAGCTTGCGCCAGGTCGTGCCGCGACGATTCAGCACAGGCTCGATCCCCAGCCGGTCGATCCAGGATCGCGCGAGTTCCGGCGCAAGCCCGTCGCGCTTGAAGTCGTGAAAGCGAAAGTCGATGCCTTCGGCTTCCAGGCGTGCTCTCGCCCGCTTGACGGTGTCGCAGTTGCTGATGCCGTACACGGTGATCACCGCTTCGCTTCCCCGCTTTTCGTCAGGTTCGGCATACCGGCGCCTCGGCCTCGATGCCGGCAACCACCGGCGGACGCCGCTGCTGCCAGGATCGCCGTAGCCCATCGGCGGCGAAGATCGCCAGGGCCAGCCAGATCAGAATGAAGCCGATCGCACGTACCAGCGGAAACGACTCGCCGAACAGGCTCAACCCCAGAATCAGTTGCAGGCTTGGAGCGAGGTACTGGAGCAGGCCGATGGTCGAATACGGAATGCGCTGCGCACCGTACGCGAACAGCGCCAGCGGCACCGCGGTGACGATGCCCCCGGCCAACAGCAAACCGATCTGCAGAGCATTCGCGCCGCCCATCGCGCCGGTGCCGTGAAACTGCGCCCATAGCAGGTAGGCCAGTGCGAACGGTGTGATCAGCACCGTTTCGGTGGCCAGTCCGGTCACCGCATCCACTCGCGTGGTCTTGCGGATCAACCCATAGCCGCCAAAGCTGACGGCCAGAACCAGCGCGATCCAGGGCAGCTGTCCGGCCTGCACCGTCAACCACAGCACACCGCCGGCAGCAATCGATACGGCGGTCCACTGGCGCGCATTGAGCCGCTCGGACAACAGCGTCACGCCGAGCAACACATTGACCAGAGGATTGATGAAATAGCCAAGACTGCTGTCGACGACATGGCCATTGCCCACCGCCCAGACATAGGTCAGCCAGTTGACGCTGATCAGCGTCGCGCTGGCGGCCAGTCGCAGGCGCGTGGCCGGCTGCCGCAAGGCCCGCATGACACCGGACAACTCGCCACGCACGCCAAGCCACAGCAACACCATCAGCGCGCACCACACCACCCGGTGCGCCATGATCAGGACCGCCGACACACCCTGCAATTCGTGCAGATACAGCGGCAGCGCTCCCCAGATCGCGAATGCGGCCACACCGGCGATCAGACCACGCCGCGCCGGATTCGGCGCGCTTGCGGGATCGGCGGCCGGAACGGCCTTGGGTTCGCTCATCTCGGATTCCAATCGGACCGCCAGGTCCGCTAAGGCGAAAAGGGCGTGCAGTGTGCACCAAGCTCGCGCCGGCCGGAATCGAAAGCTTTTCCTCAGCGATGTGAGCGGAATTCACAGTACACTGGGACATGCTTTCCAAGACCGTCCGGCTCCCGCCCCCGGCAACCTTGCAGGCCTTCGAAGCCGCAGTCCGTCATCGAGGCTACACCCGGGCCGCCGAGGCGGTTTCAAACGCTTCGCGCTCTTTTGGAGTCGCGAAGCTTTACCGTGCCCGCAACCCCGTGTTGTTTCACGCTAAGTTTGGCTAAAGTGCTTGGCGGATAGGGCATTTTATCCTGACATAGCACTTGAAGGCTGGCATTTCGCCCAGATCACAAAAGGCGCGTTGATTGCCCTTGAGACGCGAGGAGTGCCACCGCCTTTTTGTCGAAGGAAACGAAGGTTTCTCCGCCAAGCCAATTGCCCTCGTAGGCAATAACGCCATCGGCAAAATCTCCACCCGCGTCGAGCACCAGCAGGCCAGCCTCTACGGCTGGCCGGTTCACCTCCACGTTCGCAGCGGCAAGTAGTACCCGGATCGCGCTGGCCGCGTCGGCTTGCTGGAAGCCATATACCCGGAGCAGCACCCAAACAAATTCGCAAAGGCACGGCAACGCGACAGCGATCAATTCGGCGTCGGTCAAGACCGTGGCGGCAACGTCCGCTTGTACGGGATCGTCGCGCACAACAGCACGCACAAGGACATTGGCATCTACTGCGACCTTCATTTCTTGCCTGCCCATCCTTGCGCTGCCGCCTCGTTGATCTCTTCGATGCTGGCTACCTTCTGCGTCCTGCCCGCGAGTAGGCCGATGAAGCTGGATATCGTCCCAGCGGGCCGCGCCGCCTTGAGTACGCCCCGACCATCTGGCAATAAATCCAGCTCGATCTTGTCGCCTGGCCTGATGCCGAGGTGTTGCAGTACGTCCTTCCGAAACGTCACTTGTCCCCGTGCGGTAACAGTCAATGTGGTCATGGTGTTGTGCCCTCGCGATCTCGTCGGTTGGTGCCTTGCATGGTAATGCAAAATCGCCTTACTGTCATGGGGCTATTGACATGGAAAACTCGCATTGCCACCGAGCCGGGCGTGTTGGCCGGCAAGCCGATCACCAAGGGTACGCGCCTGGCGGTCGACTTCATCCTCTCACTGTTTGCCGAGGGGGGCGGAAAGGCCAAATGCTGGAAAATTATCCCCAACTTGGCCGCGAGATCTAAAGGCAGTTCGACGACAAAAACACCTGAAATCATAAAAAGGCGAAGTCGCCAGAGAGCTTGGCAGGGAAGCCATCGTGCGCCTGTTCGGAAGCCGCGTGGATGACACACAACGTGGCGGAAATATCGATTCGCTCATCGAGCCGGGCCGGCCGCCGACTTTTTACTTACGCATGACAGCCATGCAGCGGCGATTTGTGAATTTGATCATGAAAAGTGGCAAAGAGACCCCCAAATAGGGGATGACCTTTGTCCGCCATTGCCCTCTAATGGCAGCCAGGCGCTACATAGGGAAAACCCCTTGGGATTTCAACGGAACTTCTTCTGGCATACTTCATGCTGCGTTGCACAATTGAAACGTGATGCATCTACAATGATGCCCGCGTGGATGATGATCGCACTGTTGCACGCGTCGGGAGGGGGGGGCTGAAAACGCCTGCCGCCGACGCATCAAACCCTCAAGGACGAGACGCGGCGATGTAGGAAGTCGGACCGCGATTTCTGTGCGCCTGCCCGTAAAGAATCGATAGAGGTTCGTAGTGGGTGAGGTCATGGAACCAATCAAATCGTCAAGTGGAGGCAACGTGGCATTCGAACGCAGAGTTGAAGCAGGCCCTTATGAACAGGGGGTCAACACCGATTGGGCAATCGATCGAGCACGCGGGCGCCGAGCTGAGTCCGTCAACCAAACGGTGCCGAAGAAGTCAGTCTATGCAAGATCAAGCAAGCGCGGCTTCGATGTCCTGTTCGCGCTTGCCTTTATGCTGCTGATCGGGTGCTGGCTGCTGCCCCTGATCGGGCTGCTGATCAAGCTCGATTCGCGGGGAACCGTATTCTTTATACAGCGCCGCGTCGGGGAAGGGGGCGGGGTGTTCCGATGCATCAAGTTTCGGACCATGGTTCACGACCCCCAAGCCGCGTTTGTCCAGGCCCGGAAAAATGACCCCCGCATCACGCGGGTCGGCGCCTTCCTTCGGAAGACAAACCTGGACGAGCTGCCGCAGTTCATCAATGTCCTGCGGGGTGACATGAGCGTTGTCGGCCCACGTCCGCACGTCCCGGAACTGGATGACGTTTTTGGCGCCGCCGTGCCCGGTTATACGGCGAGAACCGTCGTCCGCCCGGGCATTACAGGCTTGGCGCAGGTCTCCGGGTGCCGCGGGGAGACCAAAAGCATTCGCGAGATGACGCACCGCATTCGCTTCGACCTGTTCTATGCGAAGAACATGAGTCTTCGTATGGACCTCAAGGTCATTGTGCTCACGGTACTCACCGTGCTACGCGGTGACGAACGTGCCTATTGAGTCGCGCTTGGCTCCGTCGCAAGTCATCGCCATGCCGCCCACGTGCAAATGCCTGGCGGAATGGGCTTGTCCTTGCGCTGAGAGACTGCAACAATGTTCAACCGTTGAACGCACCGCAGTGGCCCGAGTACGCGAGAGCAGGGGAGTTCGAATGAGATGGACGCAGCGTAACGCCAATGGCTCAAATGGACGCCCAAGAGGTTCGCTATCGTTTGCTGGAGCTGATCGAACAGCAACCGCAACTCACGCAGCGGCAACTGGCCGAAGAACTCGGCGTCAGTGTCGGCAAGATCAATTATTGTCTGCACGCGCTAATGGAAAAAGGTTATGTCAAGCTCGACAACTTTCGTCGCAACCCCAACAAGCGGGTGTATTCCTACCTGCTGACGCCGGGCGGCCTTGAAGCCAAGGCGCAGGCGACTCTGTTCTTCCTTCAGCGAAAAGTGGCGGAGTACGAAAAATTGCGCCTTGAGATTCTGCGCTTGAGCGCAGATGTGGAAGCCTATCGTGCGGCTGGCGAGAACGGTGCGGCATCGTCTCGGGCGGCCAGGAGAAAACGCTGATGCGCCGTTGGTACGTCGTGATGACCAAGCCCCGGCAGGAGCAGATCGCACTCGCCCAGCTCACGCGGCAGGGCTATGAGAGCTATCTACCCATCGTCAGTGAGCGTCGGCGCGAGCAAGGCAAATACGTTAACAAGCGCGTTCCCCTGTTCCCCCGCTACCTGTTCGTGAATCTGGATACGGCTGTGGACAACACCGCTCCGATCCGGTCCACCGTCGGCTGCTGCGGTCTGGTTCGCTTCGGCCTGCGATTGGCGTATTTGCCGAGCGGTGTTCTGGAATGGATTCAGGCGCGCTGCCGGGAAGGTGAATCGCGTCGCCGCCAAGCAAGCTGGATGCCGGGCCGGCGATTGGATGTATTGGATGGACCTTTCGCCGGTTTGGATGCCGTGTTCGCCGCCGCCAGTAGCCATGATCGGGTCATTGTTTTGTTGAAGTTACTTGGTGCGTCGCGCCCGGTGGAACTGCCGCAAGAGCACCTGCGGGCCGTGTGATCAACGGCGGCGGAGTAACGCTGCTGGCATAATAGTCGGTGTAACTCATTGTAAATTGGCGGCTTATTGGTTCGCCCTGGCGGTAGCGTGTCTGAATGAAACTGGCTTTTCGCTCCCCAAGTGCTACAAGAAGCGGCTAGCGCCACTTGGCAGCGTTGGTGCGCATGATTCGGGTCCATGACGTTTCAGGTGGAACAATCGTGCCCTCATCGCGTGCAGTTACCGTTGATGTGCTGGACACCCTTCTCAGTGTGTTGCGTCGATCATGGTGAGGACGAATGCTCCGTGGTCAAGGCTTGTCGGGCTAACTGCTTGCCCGACAAGCCTTTTCCGAGCATTTCACGCTGCCGCCGAGCGTCAAGGTCAAGCCCTTCGGGCGGCCTGCGGCCGACCTTGACGCTCAACAGCAGCTCGAGAAACTGGGCCTTGTCTTCCACCCGAAACGACATAGAGCCAGATTACAGGCCGATTCCACTCGAAACGGCATAGATCCTAGCCTGATGGGCAGTATCGCCCGCATTGCTTATGCTAGGCCTATACGCGAACGTTTACCTAATTACCGAATCAATAGGATCCTTGGATGACTAAACGTGCCCTTATCACCGGCATCACTGGGCAGGACGGCTCCTACTTGGCCGAGTTTTTGTTGGACAAAGGCTACGAGGTGCATGGAATCAAGCGCCGAGCGTCATCGTTCAATACTCAGCGTGTAGACCATATCTACCAAGATCCCCACGAGAGCGGCGCGCGCTTTCACCTGCACTATGGCGACCTGACCGATACCAGTAACGTGACGCGCATTGTGGCCGAGGTCCAGCCGGATGAAGTCTATAACCTTGGTGCGCAAAGCCATGTGGCTGTTAGCTTCGAGGCTCCGGAATACACGGCAGACGTTGATGCCATGGGAACTTTGCGCCTGCTGGAAGCGATCCGCTTCCTTAAGCTTGGCGACAAGACCCGCTTCTACCAAGCCAGCACTTCTGAACTCTACGGTTTGGTGCAGGAGATTCCGCAAAAGGAAGCCACCCCGTTCTACCCCCGCAGCCCCTACGGTGTAGCCAAGCTCTACGCGTACTGGATCACAGTTAACTACCGCGAAAGCTACGATATGTATGCGTGCAACGGTATTCTATTCAACCACGAAAGTCCGCGCCGCGGTGAGACATTTGTAACCCGCAAAATTACCCGTGGTTTGGCCAACATCGCGCAGGGACTGGACAAGTGCCTATACATGGGCAACCTGGACGCGCTGAGAGACTGGGGCCACGCCAAGGACTACGTCCGCATGCAGTGGATGATGCTGCAGCAGGACCGCCCACAGGACTATGTGATAGCAACCGGGGTGCAGTACAGCGTGCGCCAATTCATCGATATGGCAGCAAAGGAATTGGGCATCACCTTGGCTTTCGAAGGCGAGGGCGTCGAGGAAAAGGCCGTGGTACGGTCGGTTGAGGGCGGCAACGCGCCGGCGGTGAGGCCGGGAGACGTGATCGTGGCTGTGGATCCGCGTTACTTCCGTCCAGCTGAAGTGGAAACTCTGCTGGGTGATCCGGCCAAGGCCAAGGCCAATCTAGGTTGGGTACCTCAAATCACCCTGCAGGAAATGGTGATCGAGATGGTGGCCGCGGACCTGGATAGTGCGCGCCAGCACGCACTGCTGAAGCGCCATGGCTACGATGTGGCTGTAAGTCAAGAGAACTAATGGAAGATTCAAGTATGCAGAAGAATCTCGCCATTATCCCCGCGCGCGGCGGCTCCAAAGGCATCCCACGCAAGAACGTCCGCGACATCGGCGGCAAACCGCTGATTGCGTGGAGTATCGAGCAGGCGTTGGCTGCCGAATCAGTTGATCGTGTGTTGGTTTCCACAGATGACGACGAGATAGCCGAGGTGGCTTTGCAGTATGGCGCCGAAGTCCCTTTTCGACGTCCTGCGGCTCTTGCCAATGACACCGCAGCCACCGAGCCCAGTCTGATCCATGCGCTTGAATGGCTGAAAAAAAGCGAAAACTATCGTCCCGACAATGTAGTCCTGCTGCAGGCGACTTCACCAGTTCGCTATAGCGGAGCCATTGATCGGGCCATGCGGCAGTTTCTTCATGAAGGTGCCGACAGCTTGCTCTCGGTTTGCGAGTTCTGGCATTTCCTTTGGCAGGGGCGACCTGCGCCGGTCGCTCTATACGACTACAAGCGTCGGCCGCGCCGGCAAGACATTCGCGCTGAGGACATCAAACTGAAAGAGAATGGGTCTATCTACATCACCCGCACCGACGTATTGGTGAAGGAAAAGAATCGCCTGAGTGGGAAGATTGCAGCCTTCGTCATGAGCGACGAGGAAAGCTACGAAATTGACTCGCTTGTGGATTGGGCGGTCGTCGAAACGCTACTGAAGCACACTGCAGGAAAATGACATGTTGATCAGCAAGAAAATTTCCGAGTTCCTGGTTTTTGAAACTGAGTCAGTTTTTCGAGCCTTGGAGAAGATCAACAATAATAAGAAGCGAGTCGTTTTCGTGGTCAATGAAGGCGGCACTTTGACAGGCTCATTCTCTGATGGCGATTTCCGCCGCTGGCTTACATCGTCGCCGGACTTTGATCTGCATCGCGAAGTGGGTTCTATCGCTCATGATGCCGTTACGTCATGCAAGGTTGATGCGCCGCGCACCGAGATCGACGCCGCTTTCAGTCAAGGCATCGAGCTGATTCCGCTGGTAGACCACTACCAGCGACTTGTTGCAATTGCATTTCAGAACGAGCGCGGCCTCGCCATTGGCAAGCATCTTATTTCTGATACTTCACCGGCCTATGTGATTGCCGAGATCGGCAACAATCACAACGGTGATATAAAGCTGGCCAAACATTTGGTTGATCTGGCGCTAGAGGCCGGTGCTGACTGTGTCAAATTCCAGATGCGCGACGTGGAGTCGCTATACAAGGGGGGGCGCGACAAGGACAAGAGCGCCGACTTGGGTGCTCAATACACCATGGATCTGCTGAGCAGGTTTCAGCTGAGCAACGTGGAGTTGATAGAGGTCTTTGATTACTGCAAAGAGTTGGGGCTGACGCCCCTATGTACCCCCTGGGACATCAAAAGCCTGCAAGTATTGGAAGCGTACGGAATGGAGGCCTACAAAGTGGCTTCTGCAGACTTCACTAATCACCAGCTGCTTGGTGCTTTGGCTGCTACAGGCAAGCCATTGATTTGCAGCACCGGCATGAGCACAGAGGCGGAAATCCGTCGTTCCGTTGCTTTTCTGAAAAGCAAGGGCGCGAATTTTGTCATTCTGCACTGTAACTCGACGTACCCTACGCCGTTCAAGGACGTCAACTTGGTGTACCTAAAGCGCCTTCAGGAGATAACGGGTGGCCTAGTCGGTTACTCGGGGCACGAACGGGGAATTTCTATCGCTGTAGCCGCAGTCACTCTAGGTGCCCGAGTGATCGAAAAGCACTTCACCATCGACAAGAGCATGGAGGGCAACGACCACAAGGTGTCGTTATTGCCGGATGAATTCCGCGATATGGTCCGGAAGATTCGCGAAGTCGAAGAATCCATGGGCAATGGTGGCGAGCGCATCATCACCCAGGGGGAGCTAATCAACCGTGAGTCCTTGGCAAAGAGCTTGGTGGCGAACTGCGAGATGAGCAAGGGGCAGGTGATTGAACCGGGCATGGTAGAAGTGAAAAGTCCTGGGCAAGGTCTCCAACCCATGTACTTGGAACAATTGCTCGGTAAGCGTGCCAAGCGAAACATGCAGGTTGGTGACTATTTCTACGAGTCGGACCTCAAGGATGAGTCGGTAGAGGCACGCAATTACCGCTTCAACCGCCCGTTCGGAATCCCGGTTCGCTACCATGACTACGACACGCTAGTGCCTAAGTCGAATTTCGATTTCGTCGAGTTTCATCTCAGTTATCAGGATATGGAACTGGAGCCGGCAGATTTCTTCGATGGCCCACAGGACATCGGTTTTGCAGTGCACAGCCCGGAGCTGTTCGCCGGTGATCACATCATGGATCTGGCCAGCGAGAATGAAGCCTATCGCCGGCACTCCATCGCCGAACTTCAAAGAGTTTGTGACATCACCCGCAAGCTCAAGCAGTTTTTTCCAAAAACTGAAAAGCCGGTCATCGTCATCAATGCTGGCGGGTTCAGTACGTCGTCTTTCCTGCCCAGAGACGCGCGCCCAACTATGTATAAGCGCATCGCGGAGTCACTGGGGCAACTGAATCAGTCCGGCGTGGAAGTGATTATCCAGACGATGCCCCCTTTCCCCTGGCATTTTGGTGGCCAGAGCTATCACAACTTGTTTGTGGACCCGAACGAGATTCGGGAATTCTGCAGTAGTTATGGTTATCGCATCTGCTACGACATTTCACACTCGATGATGGCCTGTAATTACTATAAGTGGAAGCTAACCGATTTCACTAACGCAGTCGGTCTATATATCGCACATATGCATGTGGTAGATGCTTTGGGTGTAGACGGCGAAGGAGTGCAGATCGGTAAAGGTGATGTGGACTTTACTGAGCTTTCACTCGATCTCAATCAATGCGCGCCAAGCACACAGTTCATTCCGGAAGTTTGGCAAGGGCACAAAAATCACGGAGAAGGGTTTTGGTGTGCGTTGGACTTTCTAGAGAGCTACTTCAAGTAACGGTCCCACGGCGGAACCCCATGGTTTTCGATTGATGTTGCCCTCAAGTATGTTTGACTTGCTTCACTGGGGCACCATAGCTATTTTCAATGGTAAAGCCGCGTGATAAAAAAATTCCTCTCCGGCTCTGGGATATTCGCGCTATCCGTACTGGTATTCAGCTTTGTCAGGCAGATCGTCGTCTTTCCAGCCGTTTCTAGATATAGTGACGATCTTTTTATCGGCCTTACTTTCATGATTTTTACGTTCGAGGCTATCGCCTATGGGTTTACGGGCGCTATTCCAGACTACTATGTTCGGCGCGTTCATGGCGGTGCAGTCGACGCTGAACTGATACATAAGCTGGGTAGATTTAGTCTGATCAGCTTCGTCAGCTTGGCAGCATTTTTGATGCTCGGAATGGGGACGAGCGTATCGCTGCTATTGTCCGTTTACCTTTACTTGTTCGCCCTGAATGCGCTGAAGATTAAAATCGTATTCAATAAAATGCGATTCGCCGAAAATTTTGTATACATGGCGTTCCGTAGTGCGCCTTACCTGCTGGTTCTCTGGGGCATCCAATCGAATGTGGTATGGGCGCGGGGAGTGGAGATCGAGTGCATGGCGGGGCTGCTGCTGGCATTCGAATGCATATATTGGATCAGGTTGAACGCCATCACCCATGAAGACATGGTCATAGCTGCTCGTGCGGAAAGTGGAAATCAGCGGTCAGAGGTTCAATTTTTTTCCATTCTTCCATTTGTTGCCAGCGCTCTGCTAATGGGATTCATCCAACGCGGTGACCTGACCCTTATGAAAGTGCTAGACACCGATTACTACGTGGGCTATGCCAAGCTGATCTTGACGGTGAATTTCTTCTGCGCGCCGTTATCTTTGATGGTGTCGAGTCCGCTACTCAGCTTCATGAGCCGATACGGGTTGTCGCTAGGATCGAAGGAAATACGCCACATATTGATTTGGGTTGCCGCGCTTATCGCGGTTACAGGATTAGGTTCGGTCGTTGTATTTAGATGGATGCACAGCATCCTGTACCATGAAGTATATGGAGGTCAGATGTGGTTGGTATTTTACTTTACTACGACTGCGTTGGCATACTCTGTAGTTAGAACTTTGGTAGTGAAATATGCCAACATCCGATTTGCGCTGCACGCTAGTTCACTAGTTTTGGTAGCATCGGTAGGGATGGCTTTCTTAGCCCCCGTTGCATGGGTGCCAATTGTATTTTACGCTATCCGGTTTCTTTTTTTGTGTGCCATTCTGATAATTCCTACAAGGCATAAATAGTTGTGCGCCGCTATTTTTGCGAAAGGGCTTCAACCATTGCGGTTCAAATTAAACTGCCAGCGGATTGCTTTCATTGAACGTTAACTACCTGCATCTTATGTGCGTGCTGGTATTCATGGCTTATTCATTTAGAATGGGACTAAAAACTGCCGTAGTTAACTTTATCTATATTGCTCCATTCTATTCCATTTCGTTGATTGATTTGCCGTGGAGCGCGTACATAAAGCCCCCAGAAGTATATGCTGCGGGATTGGCGGTACTGTTCATTGCGAAGAGGGGGTCCCTTAAATCGGCCCCGCTTATTTTTGCGCTTTTATTCTTTATCCCGTTCCTGATCTCGTTGGTTCTTAACGTGTACCACTTCAATCCGATTGACGCTTGGGAAATCGACGCGGAAAAAAGAGAGGTTTTCTATGAAAAGTTAACAACTAGGCGCGAGATAACAAGTACAAATTTCACGCAGCTTCTCTATATTATTGCTGCACTGGTTGTTTTTGTTGTATCGGCCAGCGTGGATATGGCATCAAAGCGAGAGCATATAGGGGCGGCACTTGGGAAATCCGCCGCACTCATCTCAATAATCGGCCTATTCCAAATCGTCGCTTATTACTACAATTTCTATGGCGTATATTTGTGGATGTTTTATAATTCCGCCGCATCCAATTTTAGTGAACTGGCGTGGAACGAAATTGGAGGAATAAAGAGAATAAATTCGACGTTCTCGGAACCCTCAATTTTCGGGCTATATATTGGATTATATATGCTGGTTGCTTTGATATTGGGAGGCTGGAGGGTTGACTATCTGCTGAAAAGGCCCAGCTTCTGGGTCGCATTGTTTGCTGGGATGATATCTCTATCCGGAACATTTTATTTTTGCCTATTCACATTGGCGGGATTCTATCTTGCTCATAAGTATAGGGGAATGACTGGCATCGCATTGTGCCTGTGCTGCATATTAGTAGTGGTTGCTGCAGCGAGTTGGTTGCCCTCACTTTTTTTATTCGAGCCCTCCACTTTTTTTGATCAAAAGAAAGCATCTTTTATTGAAAGATATTATTTTGGACTCGAATTGCCGCTAAAAAATATTTCAATAAATCCATTTTGGGGAGCCGCGCTCGGCTCCGACAGGCCCACAACCCTTATATTCAACCTGTTGGTTTCTGTTGGATTTGTTGGATTTTTTATTGCAATCGTTGCGGTGTCGTTCATATGGCGGCGCGGCGTAAAGGATATAATATATTTCTGGATGTTATGTGGAATGCTTTCTCCGGATCTAAATTTCATTTTTATATGGCTATACATTGGGATCGTTTACTCCGCATTAAGTGGGGCGGGAATAGGAGTAGAAAGCGTGCGTAATGTGAGCGCCCGAATTAAAACGAGTGCGCGATGACAATGGCTGGCTGAGGTCACTTTATCGTATAATGGGCTCTGTACGTGTCGAATCGTTTAAATGCTGAATTGATTTTTAAAAATGAGCTTTTAGTTAAGCTGAATCAAATTTGTCGTCTCGATGGAGGCCTCCATAAAGGCCGGTTTCCATCAGCCGTCGTATACACTAAATCTCCGGGCTTCTTCATTAACGTATTTTATTCATTTTTGTTGCGAGTGGCTTCCGCGTTTTCGTTTTTGATTCTTTTTTGTTTTAGAGTGCCGTCGGGCTCTAACCCAGAGTCGGCATTCATTTATGTGGACAGGCGTCGTTTGAAATTTTCGGAGGGCGATTGCCCGGCTTACAATATTGGTCTCTATAAATATTTTTCCGTGTTTCGTGAGGATCATGTTTATCAGCTTCTGTCTTTGCGTGAAGTGCTGCGTTGCTTAGTAGACGCCTTTAGCCGGCGGCGGTTGATGGCGGAGGATATTATGCGTATGCGCGGTATCACTCAGTTTTCAGGCAAGCAATTGCTAGCTCTTTCCGGATTCAGTTATCTGCGCTGCCTCGATCTATTGCTTGCAAAAACGGCCTTATCTAAATTTCAGCGGATTAAGTGTGCCGGACATTTTGACGTCTACACGGCACTGATGTCCCAGCTTCGCCAAGATGGCTCGATAAAGAATTTTTCCGGAATTCAACATGGTCTGTTTGAAAATTTTTGGTTTGGTGAGCCGGCGCCCCTTTTCTTTGATGAGTACAAGTTACTTTTTCCGGAGTCAAGACGCTATTTCGAACAGCGCCTTAGCGCCAATCCTAATTGCGTCTTTCACGTCCGAGAGAAAATGCCAATATTTGAACACTGTGCCGCTATAGGAATCACGGTTGGAGTCGCTTTACAAACCGATGATGAAGCATCCGACGCGCGGCTGTTGGATGCGCTCCAGGTCATTGCGCGGGGGCGCTTCTCCTTGTTGGCTTATGCACATCCGGCGGCGCCAGCCAAGGGATTAGCGAAGCTGCATGTTCGCTTCCCGGATATTCGGTTTGAGCGAAAGCTGCGTTGTTCCAACGTCGCCGTAGTGATTACCCGATACTCAACGTTGGCAATGGAGTACGTAGCGGCAGGTGTGCCCGCCATTTTTTGGGCGGCGCCGGACCGAGTTTGCGTGTCGTTTTCCGGTCACCCGCTCATTCACGAGATCACTGAGCTGGATATGTTGCCGGAGGTTCTGAATACCATTCTTCCGCCATCATGAAACATCGCAGCGCCTTCATGAACCCCCGACCGAGTTCGACAACTCGCGGCGAAAATCGGCCATTTTAGGTTTCCGGGCAACGAAGAATCAATCGGTTAGCGCCAATTTTCGAAAAATACTTGTAGTGGCACGTTTGTAAGGAAATGAATTTTTGTTGACGTGTCATTGGCCAGTGATAAAGTGGCGGCATTCAAACGAAAAGCTCGCCTTTTCTGCGGAAATGGGCCGCTGTGGTGGAGCGTTCTGCAGCGCGACATCGTAAGATCAATCACTTATGGCGTTAACCGTCGAACTGGGGAGGAGGTGGTGGCGGTCGAACTGCGCCGGACGTTGCTGCTGCCGCTGGACGATCTGCTCGCGGTGGTGCGGAATTCATGTGTCCGCAGGTGTCGCGTTCGAGCCTAGACCGCTGCCTGCGTCGGCATCCCCCCGGAACATGTCAACCTATTTTGGACGATCAGTTGGAAATTGCTCATAGGTCAGAAATAAAGGGGACGATTGGTTGAACTTTCCCGTGTCGTCGCGCTCCAAATGGTCATGAAAAGAGATGGTTGCAGCGTATCGCGCGAAGCATTGGAAGAAATGCGCCTGATGGCGCTGGATCGCCTGTCTGAAGGCGAGAGTCCTCGGGCGGTATCGGCCTCATTCGGGCTGCATCGAAGTTGGGCCTACAAGATTCGGGAAAAGGCACGAGGACGAGGCAAGGGCAAGCGAGCCTTGCGTTCGACGAAGGGCAGCGGCCGGCCGCGCAAACTGGATGCGGCGCAGGAGCGCCAAGTGTTTCGTTGGGTCAACGGTAAGAACCCAATGCAGTACGGTTTCGACTTCGGACTGTGGACCCGCCAGATCGTCCGAGAATTGATTGAGCAGCGTTTTGGTGTGGCGCTGAGTCTGGCCTCGGTCGGTGCCCTGCTGGCGCGGGTAGGCCTGACGCCGCAAAAGCCATTGCAGCAAGCCTACCAACGAGACCCGCAGGCGGTGGCGCGTTGGCAGCGGGAGACTTACCCGGCAATCGCGCGCCAGGCCAAGCGGGAAAAGGCGGACATCTACTTCTGGGACGAATCCGGGTTTCGCGCCGATGCCGTGCAAGGCAAGACTTGGGGAGCCAAGGGTCAGACACCGGTGGTGTCGGTTCCTGGCCAGCGCCAGAGCATCAGCGCGGCCTCGGCTGTTAGTTCCAAAGGCGCCTTTTGGTTTGTCACCTACACGGGCGGTTTGAACGGATCGCTGTTTATCGAGTTGCTGCGCAAGATGATGCGCGGCCGCCGCAAGCCCGTGCATTTGATCGTGGACGGACTGCCTGCACACAAGACCAAGGCCGTGCGCGATCACGTCGATGAACTGGAAGGCAAGCTGACCCTCCATTTCTTGCCCGGTTATGCCCCGGACCTGAACCCGGACGAGTTGGTCTGGAGCTATGCCAAGCGGACAGGCAATGCACGCCGCCCTCTGCAAGCCGGTGAAAAGCTGGCCGAGCGCATCCACGCGCAGTTGGCCGAGATCGCACGGCGACCCGCGTTGGTGCGCTCATTCTTCAGGCACCCAAGTGTCGCCTATATTTCTGACTTATGAGTAATCGGACTCGCCGGGCATTGATACTGACCGCTTTAGGGGTGCCTCTGCTGGGACGAGTTTGGGGGCGAGTCAACGCAACGGAGATGAACGACGACGGACTCACACCGCAATTGAGCCCGACTGCCGGTATCGGCGACGTTGCGGTTCGGCGCGCCGCGCTCAGCGTGAAAATGGCCCCTTTCTATGCAAGAGGTGACGGCATCGCCGACGATCGTGCTGCGGTCGATGCCGCGCTGGAGCGGGCTTCTGCGATTCGGGGAAAGCTATATTTCCCGCCGGGCGAGTACGTGATCAGGGCCAATGGGCCTGGGGCGGTGTTGCGAGGGCGCAGCAATGTTCAGGTCGAATTTGCTCAAGGCGCTGTGCTCAAACTGGAAAACCCCGCTCGATACCCATTGACATGCTTTTTCGAGCACAGCTTTGTGGAAAATGCGACATACAAAGGCCTTACCTTGAACGGCGGTGGTGAGGTCGGACCGAACGGCTTCGGGGCAAATAATTCGAAGGGCATACAATGCGACGGTGCACACATATATGGCTTTCGACGAGATCCTCGCACGGGCGGTGGGCGTGGCATTACGTTTCAGTTTAATTGTAAAAATATTGAGGTTAATAGCCCAAAAATCACTAATTGTACTACCGGAATTGACTTTCATGGGCGCCATAGCGCCCGCTTGGATGGAATTATCGTCGTAAATCCTACGATTTCAGAATGTGAGGAAGCAATTAGTTTTTATGATCTTTTTGATGGGGATATCAACCTAAACAGCGCCGAAAGTGCCCAGGTAATCGTAAATGGTGGGACGGCATTCAATTGTGGAAAGTCCACCAGTGCACTTGCCCCAGGAACGAACGGAGAGGGGGGGGGGGTCGTTGTTTCCGAGCGAGGGCATTCGTTCTCGGTTCGTAACTTCTCGGTTGTGAACGAACCTAGCTATGGGGAAATCGGTGCGGTAATCCGTGGTTCCTTCTCTAATTCTGACGTTGATGTAAGTTACCGGGGGGAATGTATGGCGCTAGTTATGTTTTCTCCTGCGTTGAATTTGGCCCCTGTCAAGCCGAGTGCGGCAGCTGTTTCCAGTGGCAACAAAATTTCGATTATATGTGCAGGGATGTGCGACTACGTGGTCTACAGTGACAATATGCGAGGCGCCAATTTGGCATTTCAAAATAGAATAACAGTGAGCTGCCATGTGCCTCGTATATCGCTCATGAATGATATTGCTGGAAGGAGCGCCGAAAATTTTCTTGAAGTTATTTCCCTGGAGAACTCCAAGGCTGTGCGTGGATATTGGGCGGAATTATATGAGAAAAATTCGACTTTCCCTGACGCGTCTTGGGATCCGGCTCATTGATTTTTCGGTCGTTGCTCGGTAGGGATCCAAAACTAGGATCGTGACGGTCTGCATGCTTAGGCTCAAATTATGGGGTCTATGTCGTTTCGAGTGGAAGGATGAGGTCCAAGCGGAGTCGGTTTGCCACCGTGAGGGCGTTTGCTCTCGCACAGCCGGCAAACGGCTTGTCACCGAGGCTTGCCGGCCAAAACTGCCTGTCCGACAAGCCTTTCCGTAGGATTGCTTCGCCGTCGGCGGGCATCAAGGTCGAGCCCTTCGGGCGGCCTGCGGCCGACCTTGACACCCGCCGACGGCTCAATCGCAGCAACAACTGCGCCTCATCCTCCCACTCGAAACGTCATGGAACCAAATTATGGCGATTTATGTGTTTAAATGGCGCGCTGTGTAACTTTCGTTCATGGCTTTGTTAGAAGCCACCAATTTATTGGCGCCGTTGCATTTGCAAGTTGACACCATTGGAGTATGGATGTTTATCGTGGAGAGGGATTTGCGTTGGAACTCATAATGATGGAATTCGAAAGGAATGAATAAAAATTCGACGATTTACGTTGCAGGCCACGGCGGCCTTGCCGGTAGTGCGGTCGTGCGTGCCCTGCGATGCCGGGGTTATGACAACATAGTATGGCGGACGCACACCCAACTGGATTTGACTGACCAGGCTGCGGTTGAGCGTTTTTTTTCTGATGAGAAGCCGGGCTACGTGTTTCTCGCCGCAGCCAAGGTCGGAGGCATTCATGCCAACAACGCCTACCCAGCTGAGTTCATTCGCGATAATCTCGCAATTCAGACCAATGTTATCCATTCGGCATGGAAGAACGGTGTGAGTAAATTGTTGTTCCTTGGATCTTCGTGCATCTATCCCAAGCTCGCGCCGCAGCCGATGTCCGAGCACTGCCTGTTGACCGGCCCCTTGGAGCCGACGAACGAGTGGTACGCCGTCGCCAAGATTGCGGGTATCAAGATGTGCCAAGCTTATCGTCGCCAATACGGTTTTGATGCGATATCGTTAATGCCTACGAATCTTTACGGTCCTGGCGATAACTTTAATCTAGAAAATTCTCATGTAATGCCGGCTTTGATCCGGAAATTTCATGAGGCAAAGTTGGGCGGTGCAAAGGAAGTAATTATGTGGGGCACCGGTACTCCGCGACGCGAGTTTTTGCATGTCGACGATTTGGGAGCTGCTGCTGTTTTTCTTATGGAAAAATACACGGGCGAAGAGTTTATCAACGTGGGGGTGGGTAGCGATGTGGCCATCCGGGATCTTGCGGAAGCGATAAAGGTTGCGGTGGGTTACAGTGGCAAGATTACTCAGGATCTCAGCAAGCCGGATGGAACACCCCGGAAACTGATGGATGTGAGTCGCTTGGCGGCGCTGGGTTGGAAGCCAAGCATAACTTTGGAAGCAGGTATACGGATGACGTATCAATGGTTCCTTGAGAACGTGGGCCAGATGCGTGACTAGGATGACAGTGATTTCGGGCTTTTTCGCAACTGGGAGTCGGGGAGGCGGCTGGCACAGTACGTTCGTTCCCGAAGTTTATCGCTTTCCGGTGCGCGTGGCGCACGCTAGTATAGTTCCCTGCTCCTAATGCGCATTCTCGTTTATGGGCTTAATTTCTTTCCCGAGCTGACAGGCGTCGGAAAATACACGGGCGAGATGGTTCAGGCTTTAGTGTCTGCTGGGCACGACGTTCGGGTGGTTACAGCGCCACCGTACTATCCAGAGTGGGTGGTTCCGCTGCCCCATACATCGCGCAGGTATTATATGGGCAACGAACTGGGTTGCGCTGTGTACCGTTGTCCGCTGTGGGTGCCGGTGAATCCGGGGGGGGGCAAACGTTTGGTACACTTAGCGAGCTTTGCTGTATCCAGCTTGCCAATTGCTTTAAGGCAGGTGTTCTGGAAACCGGATGTCGTCTGGACGGTCGAGCCATCCTTGCTGACCGCGCCCATAGCCGCTGTCGTGGCCAAGCTTAGTGGAGCCGCTTCGTGGATTCACATTCAAGACTTCGAAATTGACGCCGCGTTCGGGCTAGGGCTACTGCGTGGCGCCACGCTTCAGCGTATCGTATTGGTAATGGAGAGGATGTTGCTACGTCGATTCGACCGCGTCTCGACAATTTCTAACCGAATGTTGGAGCGTGCGGCGAAGAAGGGTGTGGCGCCATCCAAGCTGACGCTTTTCCCAAATTGGGTTGACACCGCGGCGGTTCGCCCACTTGAAGGATTCAGCCCGTATCGCAGAGAACTCGGGATCCCCGCTGAGAGCGTCGTGGCACTTTATTCGGGAAACATGGGGGAGAAGCAGGGCTTAGAGATTCTTGGAGATACTGCTCGCCGGTTGTCCGGTCGTTCGGATATTAGGTTTGTATTCTGCGGTGGCGGATCCGGCAGGTCCGCGCTGGAGCGTCAGTGTGCTGGCTTAAGCAATGTCCAGTTCTTGCCGCTGCAGTCTATGGACCGTTTCAACGATCTGCTTGGTCTTGCTGACATCCATTTGTTGCCCCAGAGAGCAGACGCAGCAGATCTGGTTATGCCATCCAAGCTTACTGGCATGCTCGCCAGCGGTAGGGCCGTGTTGGCTACGGCTGTGGAATCAACGGAGCTTGCTAAGGCGGTTTCTGGGAGAGGCGTGGTCGTGCCTCCGGGCGACGTTGAGCGCTTCTCGGCGGCGCTAACGGAGCTGGCGTCGGACTCTGTTCGTAGAGCCGAACTCGGTCGTTGCGCGCGGCAGTACGCAGAAGACGCATTAGGCCGAGAGGCGGTGCTTGGGCGGTTTGTGGAAGAACTTGCAACGTTGGCTATAGATGGCAGGCAGCGGCGGCGAGTCACAGGGCCCTAAGAGCCCGATGTTGGCCGTATCGCGCACTATGCCTGTTTACCTGTTGAGAGATTGATTGCGAAACGTGTTGCGTAGATGACGAACCGACAGTAAACTTCGCGTCCCTTTTCGGGGCCATAGCTCAGCTGGGAGAGCGCTTGCATGGCATGCAAGAGGTCGCCGGTTCGATCCCGGCTGGCTCCACCAGATTTATCGATTTTCCTAGTCCGTCCCCATCGTCTAGAGGCCTAGGACACCACCCTTTCACGGTGGGTACCGGGGTTCGAATCCCCGTGGGGACGCCAAGATGCGAAAGGCCGCCGTGTAGGCGGCCTTTTTTGCTTTACAGCTCTTGTCGGTGGTTGATATGACACACTTCGAATTCCAGAGCGTTAAGGCGGGATGATCTTGCGGCTTTTCTCTTCTTCTTTGGCATTTGTGGCGGCCTTTTCCTGTGCTGGATGCCTTAGCGATGATTCCAGCTTGCGGCTGGCGGCGCGTGGTATGGGGCTGGGCAATTACGCTGCCGCTCAATATCCGCGCACGCGTCCGGAAATTGAGGCGTTTACGTATGCGCAGCTCGGGGTCCGTTTGCCGAAGTATCCGCCCAGCATTTTCGTGTTGACGGCCTTGGATCAAGGCGCGGAGACTTGGTCGTCCGCTGATGGCGTGGCGATCCGTATGGACTATGGACAGGTGGTCGAGCTTTCCGGGCTATCGCCTGGCTTCAAGGCCACTCGTTCATCGACGCCCCTTTCCCGTGCTCTTGAAGCGGGGAAAATGCCGCAGTCGGGCTCTTCTTACCCTGTCACCGTCACCATTGCTGGCGTCGAGCCGCCCCAAACCTACGCACTTAGTTGCAATCTGACTGAGGTGGGTGGGGCAACTGAGATTGAGATCGTTGATTTGACGCTAAGTGCGCGGCCCTTCACTGAAGTGTGTTCGGATGGGCAATCCACCGTCCGAAATGAATACTGGATTTCAACGAAGCGGCCTTATGTGTGGCGCAGCCGGCAGGAAGTGGCCCCCGGCCTTCCTTCGATACAGTTCGATGTCCTGAAGCGGCCGGGATGACGGTGGCCGGGAGTCGTTGAGCGGGTTCCTCGAAATTGAGTGGATCATAAAAAGGGGCCGCAAAAGCGGCCCCTTTTTATGATCTGAAGCTTAGTTCGAGCCAGTGCTGCCGGAGCCAGTGCCGCCGGTGCCCGGAGTTGCCTCGTCGTCATTCGTTGCGGATTCGACGGTGACACCAATGATGCCAGCGGTCACGACGCCAACTGTGGTTGTGATCGCTGTCGAGGTTGAACCGGCTGCGCCACCGCCGGTAGCAACGGTGCCGCCATCCCCAGTGCCTTGCGCGAAGGCGGAGCCTGCGGACATGAAGCCGAGGGCAGTTACGGCGAGAGCGATCAGCTTTTTCATTGGAAGACTCCGTTTCTAATAAAGAGCCGGCGCGGACACCAGCATTGTTGACAAATCTAGGCGTAGCATAATGGACCTGCGGCGGCTTTGTCCAGTGGGCTTGGACAAGCGGTGAGCTCCGCGTCACAGTTGTAATTGTTTGATTGATTTCGGTATCTTCCCTTCCGGTATTCAAGGTGGCAGACCGGGAGCGGCGGGCTGCCGCTCTTTCCTCAAATTCAAGACCTCCCCCAGAGGCATCGGGTTCGGGGGTCTTTCTCGGGCGCGTCCATAATCTTCGTGGTCAACGTGATCAGGCTGGCTTTCAGTGGTCCCAGGGCATGGGCTGGCGCAGCCGTGCTTGTCCTGTGGCCCGCCACGGTTGTTTGGCCGCAGCCCCCGCAGTTTACGAATGACTTTGGCAACATCGGTCTGATGCAAACGCCCACGGCCAGGTTGGCTGGGGAAGGCGAGCTGCGCATGGGCTATTCACGTGCTCTGCCGTACGACTTCATTTTCATGTCTGCACAGCCGTATGACTGGATGGAGGCCACGTTTCGTTATTCGGAGTTCAACAACCAACCTTATGGGAGCAATCCCGATGAGGACTATCTGGATAAAAGCTTCGACTTCAAGTTCCGCTTGAGTCGGGAAGACGGGTTGATGCCGGAGGTGGCTCTGGGGTTTCAGGACATCGGCGGAACCGGTTTGCTTTCGGGCGAGTATCTGGTTGCCTCCAAGCGCTGGGGCGACTTCGATTTCTCGTTGGGATTAGGGTGGGGGCGGCTCGGATCTCGAGGTAAGTTTGGCAATCCACTGGGTGAGGTGTTGAGCCGCTTCAAGGAGCCGCGACCCACTGACGAGCCGGGCACGCCCGGATCGTTTTCGTTGTCGAGACTGTTTACTGGTCGAGATACTGCCTTGTTCGGTGGCGTTCGCTGGCAGCCGGAAGGTGCTCCGTATGCCATTACGATTGAGCGGGAAGGTAATGACTACAAGAGCGAACCGTTCGGCAACGATTTGGAGGTTCACTTTCCGGTCAACCTGGGTGTGAGCTATCGCCTGGCTTCGATGGACCTGGGCCTTTCGTATGAGCGCGGCGACCAGGTGACCTTCCATTGGGCTTTGGCGACCAATCTGGAACAGGAGCATGGACCGGACAAGGTGTTCGATCCGCCACCCACGCCGGTGAGCCCCCAGCGTTATGTGACGCAAACGGATGGAGCAGGTGAAACAGGCGCAGCCGAAGCGGAGGCGCAGTTCGTTGAAGACCTGCGTCAGGCTTTGGCGCGGCAGGCGTTCACATTGGTGGCCGTCGACTTTCAGCGGACGCGGGGCCAGGCGACGATCTGGTTTCGGCAGGGGCGGTTCCGCAATCCTGCGCAGGCGGCAGGGCGCGTTGCGCGTTCTGCCGCGAGCTTGGCGCCGCAGGGTTATCAGTCATTCACCCTGGTCGCTTCGAATGATTCGATAGAGGAATATCGAATCACCATGGAGCGCGCCGCGATACGGGCGGCGGCGAATGCCGAGATCGGCGTGAATGAGCTTTCGGATGCCAGCCACCTTGAGCCGCCGTCTGTATCACCGCGCAATGCCGACTATGACGACTTTGTTCCGTACCCGAACTTCGATTGGGGAATGGGGCCCAAGGTGCGTCAGAACGTGGGTGATCCGAATGGGTTCTACTACGGTCAGCTGTGGTGGAGCGTGACGGGCGAATGGGAGCTGACGGATCGCTTGTCAATCAATGGCGGGGTCGGCTTCAATATCTTCAATAATTTTGACGATCTGGAACGCGTATCCGACAGCGAGCTGCCGCACGTTCGCAGTGACGTCAAGGACTATCTGCAGGAAGGCAAGAACAATCTGGTGCGCTTGGAGGCCAACTACATCTGGCCGATCGCGGCGCAGTGGTATGGCCGCGTCTCTGCCGGCATCTTCGAGGAAATGTATGGCGGTGTGGCGGCAGAGGTTCTTTATCGCCCGTTCGGGCAGCCCTGGGCGGCGGGCGTGAACATCAACCGGGTGCGGCAGCGCGATTACGACCAGCGGCTTGCGTTCCGGGACTACGAGGTCACTACCGGACATGCCACATTGTATTATCAATACCGGCCTATGAAGATGCGGGTGATCACCAGCGTCGGGCGTTATCTGGCGGGCGATTACGGGGCGACGCTGGATGTATCCAGGGAGTTTTCGTCGGGCGCGCGCGTTGGCGTCTTCGCAACCAAAACCGATGTGTCTGCCGAGGAATTCGGCGAAGGCAGCTTCGACAAGGGCTTCTACATCACCATGCCTCTGGACATGTTTTTCCCACGGTCGGTCAAGCGCACGACGACCTTCTTCTTCCGGCCGCTGACACGCGATGGTGGTCAAAAGGTGGACGATGGTCGCAGTTTGTACGGCGAAACCGGTGATAATAGTTTTTACGATTTCGCGGATGGTTGGCCACAGGTCATGAAATGATCGTGGCGCCGGTGCTTTGCGGATGCTTTCTGAAAGGGGTAGGCAAGGTTGACGGTGCATTCGTTGAGGCGCGCGAACATCGGATATCCTTTTGTCGTTTTTCGGGCGGTGTCGATCGCCATTGGCGGGCAACGGGGGGAGTGTGTCCGCGGTATGTGGCGCGAATTCGCGTCAATTCCTCATTCGAACCAAGCGGGCGGCCGTGGCTCTTATTCTTGCCGTCAATCAGCCCGCTGCCATCGATCGGTGCATGTCTGTGCGAGTCATGGAGTGGTGAAACAATGCAGGCGCGTTTAACGGGGTTTATTCGATGATCATATGTGCGCGACAGTCAGCCATATTGGTGCTGGCCGCAGCTTTGCTGTCCGGCTGTTCCGTCTTGCCGGGACTGAACATCTCTGAAAAGTCTTGGGGCCTTTCCAGCGAGTATGAGGTGGTGCCGGGAGACCAGGCGGACACCTATCGCGTGATGCGGGCGGACGAAGCGGCTGGCTATCGTGTGGTGGCGATTACGCCGGAGACTCTGAAGGCTCTGAGCGCCACCGAACGTTCGAAACCGTTGGTGACGGAGCTCGACAGCGTGACGCCGGCGGCGGTGCCGCCGGAGTATCAAGTGGGGCCAGGGGATATTCTCTACGTCACGGTCTGGGATCATCCGGAGCTGACGACACCCGCTGGACAGCTTAATTCGCAACCTGATTTGTCCGGTCGACTTGTGTCATCGGACGGCAGAATTTTTTATCCATACGTTGGGGAGTTCGTCGCGGCCGGAAAGACCACCGAGCAACTGCGCGAGTACATTACCCAGAATCTCTCGCGTGTGATCGCTTCACCGCAAGTGGATGTACGTGTTCTCAGCTTCCGTGCCAAGCGCGTGCAGGTGACGGGCGAAGTCAACGAGCCGGGCTTGGTCACGCTCGACGACACGCCTAAAGGAGTGCTGGAGGCAATCGGCGAGCGTGGCGGCCTGGCTCCGGAGGCAAGTCGCCGTCGTGTGACGCTGATTCGCGATGGTCGTTCCTATTCCGTGAACCTGGCTGGCCTGACGTCCGGAGAGCATCCGGTTGCCAATCCGGTTCTGATGGCGGGCGATATCCTGCACGTTCCGGATCGGAATGCGGATCAGGTTTTCGTGCTGGGCGAGGTTTCGCAGCAGCAGCCGGTGTACTTGTCCCAGCAGTCGATGAGTCTCACGGAAGCCTTGACCAGCGCAGGCGGGCTCGACAAGTTGCGGTCCAATGACGGGGGCGTACTGGTCTTCCGCCGCCCGGCCAGCGCGGGGGAGTTGCCGACGGTTTTCACACTGGACATGTCTAACCCACTTGGACTACTGCTGGCCGGTGAGTTTGAACTCCAGACACGGGATGTTGTGTATGTGAAGGCGACAGACTTCGCGAAGTACAATGGCGTGATCAGTCAGATATTGCCGACGATTACCACGATCTATCAGCTCGACCAGCTGACAAATTAGCTTAGTCCGATGAAAAACAGGCAAATGCGTACGCCCGCTGTAGAACTCTTCCTTCCCCGGTTTCATAGATTGAGCAAACCCGCCGGTTCCGCGGTTAACGAACCTCATAAGGATCTTTTTTGATGTCCAATCACGCTACGCCTGCCGGAAGCGCGCCAGCCCCGGTGGGCAGCTTCGATGCCGATGACGAGATCGACCTGCGCGAACTTGTAGGCGTTCTTCTGGCCGGACGTTTGACGCTGATCACATCGGTATTGATCGCCTTTGTACTGGCACTGGCCTATTGCTTTGTGGCCACCCCAATCTATGACGCAGACGCTCTGGTTCAGGTGGAACTGGAAGAGAACAGCCTGGATTCCGCGCTGGGTGACATGGCGGAAATGCTGTCATCGGCTACGCCGGTGACGGCCGAAATTGAAATCGTGAAAAGCCGGATGGTGGTCGGCAAGGTCGTGGATCAGCTGGCGCTGGACATCCGCGCGGAGCCGAAGTATTTCCCCTTGATCGGGAATGCCTTGGCACGCCGTTTCGAGCCGGATGAGGACAGGCCGCTAGCCGATCCATTCCTGGGAATCGAGGGCTTCGCTTGGGGCGGGGAAAGCATCGAAATTGGTTCGATTCATGTGCCCAGCGATTTGCTCGACCGGACGCTGGTGCTGAGCTATCTCGGTGAGGGGCGTTACGAACTGTTCGACGACGACGGAGAACGACTGCTTGCCGGTCAGCTGGGGACATTGTCCGCCGGCGCACCTTCCACCGCGGGCGACGATGTGCGGATATTCGTGACCGATATCGTTGCGCGGCCGCATACGCGGTTCGAAATCACGAAATACCGGCGGCTGGATATTGTAAACGCTCTGTCGGAGCGTTTGAGCGTGACCGAGAAGGGCAAGGACAGCGGGATTCTGTTGGTTCAGCTGGAAGGCGCCCATCGCGAGCGCATTACCGATACGGTGAATGCGCTGATCACCGTGTACCAGCGCCAGAATGTGGAGCGCAAGTCCGCGGAAGCCGCCCAGACTCTCGCCTTTCTTGAAACCGAACTGCCGCGGCTGCGCAAGCAGTTGGATGCCTCCGAGTCCGCGTTGAATCAATACCGATTGGAGGAAGGGTCCGCGGATTTGACCAAGGAAACGGAGTTGGTGCTGCAGCAGGTGGTAGAGTTGGAGACTACACGCGTTGGGCTTGAACAGCAGCGTGAGCAGGCGCTGCAGCGATTCACACCGCAGCATCCGGCCGTTCAGGCGATCGATGGACAGCTTGCGCAGATTCGCAGCGAACAGAAGGCATTGGAAGGCCGCATCAAGCAACTGCCGGAAACCCAGCAGGCGCTGCTGCGCTTGAAGCGGGACGTGGATGTGAACACCACGCTGTACACTGCCTTGCTGAATAACTCGCAGGAGTTGCAGCTGGCCAAGGCCGGTACGGTTGGCAATGTTCGCATCATTGATTATGCGGAGCCCGCCAGCGACCCGTCCAAGCCGAAGAAGGCCTTGATCCTTGCAGTGTCCATTGTGCTGGGTGGCTTCCTCGGCGTGGTGTTGATCTTCATCCGGCGGGCGCTGCATTCGGGCGTGGAAGATCCCGCGGAGGTGGAGCAGGCGCTGGCGCTGCCGACCTATGCCTCCATTCCTTTTGCCGAACAGCAGATGCGGATCCAGCGCCTGGTGAGCAAGGGCAAGGCGCAAGGCCAGATCCTGGCGCATGTGCAGCCGAACGACGTGGCCATCGAGGCCTTGCGCAGCCTGCGCACGGCCTTGCACTTTGCCCTGATGGAAGCGGACAACAACGTCATCATGCTCACCGGCCCGTCGCCGGGCCTGGGCAAATCCTTCGTTTCCATCAACCTGGGGGCGGTATTGGCCGCTGCCGGGCAGCGCGTGATGGTGGTGGACGCGGACATGCGCCGAGGGCACCTCCACGAATACGTTGCTTCCGGGCGCAGTCCGGGGTTGTCCGATTTTATCGTGGGCGATTCGACCCTGGCGGACATCACACGCGACACCGTGGTGGAGAATCTCAAATTCATTTCCACCGGAACCACGCCGCCGAACCCGGCGGAGTTGTTATTGAGCGAGCAGTTCTCCGAACTGTTGAAGCAGCTTTCCGCCGACTACGATCATGTGCTGATCGACACACCGCCGGTGCTGGCGGTGACCGATGCGGCAGTGATCGGACGGCTTTCCGGCTGCTCATTGCTGGTGCTCAAGGCCGGCGAGCACCCGATGCGCATGATCGAAGAGTGTGTGCGGCGCCTGCAGAACAGCGGCGTCGCGCTCAAGGGCACCTTGTTCAATCAGGTGGGCCGCAGCGGCGGCAAGTACGGGTACGGATACGGCTACGGCGGCTATGCCTACTACGAGTATTACTCGACCAAGACGTGAAGCCTGGTGCGGCGTGCCGAGGCCAGCGATCGGCGGTGGGTGGGCACGGCCTGCGGCCTTTACGCAGCCTGCAATCGTCGCATGCCCGCGTTTTCCGATGGTATCGGCCAGTGAATCGTAGCCAGCGAACCGTAGCAACCATGTTCTGTCAAGAGCGAGTTTGCGCGATATTGGGGTTCCAAGTGCTGCGATCGCGGAGCATGGCGTTGAGGATGACGAGCAGTTTTCGGGCGACTGCGACCAAGGCGACCTTGAAAGGTTTGCCGCGCTGGACCAAGCCGTCGAAGCAGGCTTTGAGAGGTGGATTGAAGCGGCTAGCGGACGGAGCCGCCTATACAGGGTATTTCGGACGTTTTGGCGTCCACCCCAGATGGCCCGCTTGCCGCGCAGGGTGCCCGAATCGCGATTCAAGGGCGCCAGACCCACCAATTTGGCAATGCCATGACGATCCAGGGCTCCCAGTTCGGGCAGTTCGATCAGCAGGCGCCGTACCGTTTGCGGACCGACGCCCTGAACGCCTTGAAGCAGCTCCACCTTTTCGGCCCACATCGGCGATCCGCGCAGCGTATCGTCGAGGTCTTGATCCAACGATTTGATGGCTTGATCGAGAAAGGCCAGATGGCGATCGAGCGAGCGTTTCATCGCAGCGCTGGCGCGGTGTCGGCGATTCTTTTCGGCCACGCGCATCTCGATGAGTTGGTCACGCCGAGCCAGCTGGTCGGCCAATTCCTGCGCCGCCTCATCAGGCAATTTGCGAAGCTGCGGTTGCATGCGCAGACCGAACTGCGCCAGCACGGCCGCATCGAGACGATCGGTCTTGGCCAATTGGCCCGAAGCCCGTGCGAAATCCCGCACTTGCCGCGGATTGATCACCACCACGGGAATCCTGACGGCGGCCAAGGCCGTGACCACAGCGCGCTGCAGGCCGCCCGTGGCCTCAACCACGACGATATCCATGGGATCGCGCGTCAGCTCCCCAATCAAGGCTGCAATGCCTTGAGCGGTATTCGGATGCGAGCCGTGGAGACCCTGCGGCAGACGATGCCAGTCCAATCGTCGGGCGCTGACATCAATCCCGATCACGGTGTTGTAGCATTCAAATTTTCCATGACCCCTCCTTGAAAAACGTTCGGACTTTCATGAGGTCCTACCAACCATACGGGTTTTCGGAAAAAAGCAGCTGGAGGCTCCTTGTGCTACGACACGGCCTCAGGGGCCTAGGGTGGGACGGGCTCTCCAGCTGTACCGCTACCTCAACTTCAACAACAGAATACTCAAGGGTGGGCAAAGCGCAGCGTGCCCACGCGGAGGTAGCAGGCGAAATCGGCCCATCGTCAAGCCCCGCGCCTACCGGTCGCCCCGAGTCCGGTAAAACTCATCAAGTCGCTGCAGGTGACCGCAGGAATGCAGCTGAAATCGGCGCTTCCGGACGGACACTAGCTTAGTCGATGATTTTGAGTTCGACGCGGCGGTTGAGCTCGCGGCCTTCCTCGGTCTGGTTGTCGGCCACGGAATTCGATTCTCCGTAACCCCGGGCTTCGAGCCGGTCCGCGGCGACGCCCTTTCCGGTCAGGTAGTCGACGACGCTTTGTGCACGTTGGTCGGAAAGCTCGAGGTTGTAGGCGTCTGCGCCGCGGGCATCGGTATGACCGGCAACCTCGACCCGAATCTGCGGAGCATCCGTCAGGGCGCCGACGACGCGGTTGAGGATGGTCCTTGCATTGGGGGTCAGGATCGCGCTGTCGAACTCGAACGTGACGCCTTGCAGCACGATGGTGTCGCCAGGCAGGCAGCCGGCCAGCTCCATCTCGGAACCCTCACCGTAGGGCGTGCACGCGGGCGGGGGCAGCGGGCAACCTTGGGGGTCGACCTCTGTTCCTGCCGGGGTGCCGGGGCACTGGTCGGACGGATCGTTGACGCCATCGCCGTCGGAATCGGCGACCGCTACCGGCGGCACGACAACCACTGGTTCGGGTTCGGGCTTCGGCGGCTGCGGGCCCGCGCCCAGCGGAATGAGCAGGCCCAGGTTGAACAAGCCCTCGTTGAGGGCGTTGTTGATGCTGTCTGCTGTCTGGTCGCGGCCATGGATATCGGTGCGCAAGGCGGCCTCCGCGCGCACGGAGATGCCGCTGGCGACAAAATCAAAAGGCCCCAGCAGGTAGCCCAGGCCCAGGGTCAGGAGCGCCGAGTCGTATTCCGGGTCGGCACCAGGATGATCCTCGAAGCGTCCGTAGCCCAGACCCAGCAGACCGTAGACGCTGCCCGAGGTGGGAAACAGGATGCCGCGCAGGCCGCCGCCGACCACCGTGGCGTCGTCGCCGCCGGACTCCGAGTCGTAGCCGGCATAGTTGGCTTCCAGCTCGATGCCGAACTGGGAGCGGAACATCTTGCCGACGACCAGCGTACCTCCCACGGCATCGTCAGTACCGCGATCTTGGTCGGCGAGTACATAGGACGCCATCGGTGATATGTAGAAACGGTTGTGGATGGCCTCCGCTGCGGTTTCGTCGCCGGCCTGCACCACCGCCGACGGGCCGAGCAGCGCTCCGCCCATCAGTCCCGCCATCCATGCGATCAACTGCCTCTTGCGATTCATGAGTCTCCTCCTTGTTTGGCCATGCATGTCGACAACAACCCAATTGCTCTCTGACTGTCGGCTATGGCGCTCTGGCTCTTGGTGCGTGCGGTTCACGGCACGAAGCGCGGCGAGCGCTTCTCGAGAATGGCGGTGATCCCCTCGCGGTGCTCGGGACTCTTGGCTGCGAGCACGAAATGCGAGGAAATCTGGTCCAGATGGCTCAGAAAATCCATGCCTTGCCCTTGGTAGGCCGCGCGCTTGGTCAGCCGCATCGCTGTGGCCGGGCCCGCGGCCAGCCGCCGCGCCAGCGCCCGTGCCTCATCCTCCAGCGCGGCAGCCGGCACGATGCGGTTGAACAAGCCCATGGCCAGCGCGCGCTGAGCGTCCACGAAATCGCCGGTCAGCAGCATCTCCAGGGCTCGAGGCAGACCGATCAGGCGCGGAAGCAGCCAAGCGCCGCCGTCTCCGGGCACCAGGCCGATGCGGATATAGCTGGCGGCCACGCGCGCGTCTTCGGCGCCGATCCGCAGGTCGCACTGCAGCGCCATGTCCAGACCGGCGCCGGTGGCCGCGCCCTGCATTGCTGCGACCACCGGCTTGTCAAGACGCTGCATGAGCCGCGGGATCCGGTGGACGCCGGACCAGAGTTTGTCCTTGTGGATCGACGGCGCGCCGTCCAGCTCGCGTTTCATGTCCTGCAGGTCGCCACCGGCGCAGAAGTGGCGGCCGTTCCCGCGCAGCAGGACCGCGCGCACGGCGTCCTCCGCGATGCAGCGCTCCAGTGCCTGTACCCAGGCGTCGAGCATCGCCACGGTAAAGGCGTTACCGGCTTCCGGCCGGTTGAGCACGATTTCGCCGACGCCATCGGCGACGACAAAGAGCAGCGGCGGGTTCATGTGGGTCTCCGGGCTTCTTCGTCGGGCCGGGAAGCGGCGCGAGCCAGAATGGCATGGGCGCGGTCGACCACGGGCCGGTCGACCATCTGGCCGCCGAGGGCGACGGCCTGTCCCGCGGCGGCGGCATCTGCGGCCGTGACTCGCTGTGCCCAGGTGATCTCGGCTGGCGACGGGGCAAGGCCTCGGTGCACCGGCCCGATCTGCCGCGGATGGATACACAGTTTGCCGGTGAAGCCCAGCGCGGCTGAGCGGCGGGCGTCGGCCTCCGCTACTGCGGGATCGGCGAAGTCAGTGGTCACGCCGTCCACGGGCGGCGGCAGGCCGGCCAACCTGGATGCGAGCACCAGCTGCAGGCGGTAGGGGTCGAGCACCGGCTCATCACCGGGAATGCCCAGATCCAGGCGCAGATCCAGGCTGCCGAAGATTAGCCGCAGCGTCCCGGGAGTGCCTGCCAGGGTGTACACCTCGGCAAGCCCCTTCGCGCTTTCGACAGTCGGCAGCACCGGACGGCCGTTGTCGGCGTGGAGTTCGCGGATGGTCGCCGCTGATTCAGCCTTGGGCAGCACGATCCCTGCGATGCCGGGTGCCGAGCACAATGCACGGTCCGCTTCGAACCACGGGGTCAGCGCGCCGTTGATGCGCAACAACACTGGCCGCGCGGCAGGCAGCGCAGCGGCCACGCAGGCGCGCGCGCTGTCCTTGTCCCCGGGAGGCACCGCATCCTCGAGATCCACGATCACGGCATCGGCACCGCTGGCCAGGGCCTTGGCGATGCGCTCTGGCTGGTTGCCCGGCACGAACAGGTAGCTGCGCGGCGCGCTCATGACAACCAGTCCCGAACCGTGGTCTCGTGCTGCAGATTCCACGCCCGGGCGATCACCGAGCGCATCTCCGCGGGACTGGCGCCGTCGGCAAAGACAGCCAGCCGCTGCGCCTTGTCTTCCAGTTCGGCGCGGCTGAGCGTGTTGCCGGGGTCGCCCTTGGGCTCGTCCATGCGCGCCTCGAGGCTGCGGCCGTCGACGGTCCTGACCCAGACCTTGCCGATCCAGCGTGCCGGGTAGGCTGCGTCGACCTCCGGATCGAGCTGCATGCGCACCTTGTTGCGCAACGCGACCACCCGCGGCTCCAGGTAATGCTGCTCGAAGTCCGGCAATTGCGCGCGCCCGTACACCGCCAGCAGGCCGAGCACGGTGCCCATGGAGAACTTGGACTGGTGGACGGACTTCGGTTCGACGATCGGGCTGAGGACATCCAGCGCACTCTGGTGCACGCCGCAGAGGACATCGGCGATGTCTTCGTGCGTAAGCCGCTCGCGCTGCATCAGCGCCAGCAGGGCATCCCCGGCCGGATGGGTGTGGCGGCAGGACGCATGGAATTTGAAAGAGGACTCGGCCAGCGTCCAGCGGCTGCCCAGACCGTCGACGAGCCTGGCTGGATCGGCGTGCTCGGACATGGCCGCGCCCATGCCGCCCGCGCCCTCGAGCGCGCGGGTCGCGCCGGTGAAGCCGTCGGCCGCCAGTTCCGCGGCGGTGATGCCGGCAGCCGCGGCGTGCGCGCAGTGCAGCTGCTTGGAATGCGCGCCTTCGCGCAGGTATTCCCAGATGCCGCCGGCCTGCGTCGCGGCGCTGCCAAAGGCCCACAGCATGCGTTCGGGATCGAGGTTCAGCAGGCGGCCGGTAGCGGCCGCCGCGGCCAGGCAGCCGGCGGTGGCGGTAGTGTGGAAGCGCTTGTAATGCGCCCGCCCCAGGTACTCGCCGACGCGCACGCCGACCTCGTAGCCGGCGACGATGGCTTCGAGCAGCTGCGCGCCGCTGGCATTGCGCGCTTGCGCCAGTGCCAGCGCCGGTCCGAACACCACAGCCGCCGCGTGAAAGACCGAGCCATTGTGGACATCGTCCTGCTCGACCATGTGCGAGGCAGCAGAGTTCAGCATCGCCGCAAACAGGGCATCAACGCGCCGACGTGAGGTCAGCAGCTCGGCATCGCCGGATCTGGCATGGCGCTCGACCCAGCCCTCCAGGATGCGGATCGGCTCGCCCGTGCGACCAGCGAGTGTGCAGGCGAACCAGTCCAGGAACAGGTCCTCGGCGCGGCGCAGCACGGGATCAGGAATGTGCTCGCACGTTAGCGTTGCTGCAAAGCTCGCCAGTGCGGCGCCGAAATCGTTGGAAGCGGTTGTGGTCATGTCACTATGGCGCGGTCGGGAAAGTGGTCGGTGCAAGGTGCCGTCAGGACTGGGGACTTGCGAAGGATGTGGCATGGGCCGCAGCCAGCGCTGCGCTTTCGGCCTCGCCATAGCCGAGCTCTGCAAGGATCGCGCGGCTGTGCTCGCCCAGCGCCGGCACCGGATCGAGGCGGACGTCGCCGGTGTCGCGGCGGCCCGGCGGAATCAGCGCGGGGAGATCGCCGCCGGGTATCGCCACGCTCGCCCAGCGTCCGCGCGCGGCGAGCTGGGGATGGGCCCAGACATCGTGCACGTCGTTGATGCGGCCGTTGGCGATGCCGGCCTCGTCGAGCCGGCGGATCAGTTCGGCGCCGCCGATGCCGGCAAAGGCTTCGGCGGCCACGGCGTCGATCTCGGCTCGGTGCGCGACGCGCTTTGCATTGCCGGCAAAGCGCGGATCATCCGCCAGCTCCGGGCGCCGCAGCACCTGGCGCGCAAAGACTTTCCACTCGCGGTCGTTCTGCACGCCGAGCAGTACACTGCTGCCGTCGCCGGTGCGGAACGGCCCGTACGGGTAGATCGTGGCATGCGCGGCGCCGGTGCGCGGCGGCGGGCTGGCGCCGTCCATGCCGAAGTACAGCGGGTAGCCCATCCACTCGGTCATCGATTCGAGCAGCGAGATGTCGATGCGTCGACCGCGCCCGGTCCGCGCGCGCTCCAGCAGCGCTGCCAGGATGTTGCTGTAGGCATACATGCCGGCCGAGATATCGGCGATGGAGTTGCCGGCCTTGGCCGGCGCCTCGGCAGGACCGGTGATCGACAGGAACCCCGACTCGGCCTGGATCAGTAGGTCGTAGGCCTTTTTTTCGAGGCACGGGCCTGAGTCGCCATACCCGGAAATGTCACAAACGATGATGCGCGGATGATGTTCGGACAGCACTTCGTAGGACAGCCCCAGGCGCGCGGCGGCGCCCGGCGCGAGGTTCTGCACGAGCACATCGGCCTTGGCCACGAGCTTCATCAGTGCGGCGTGCGCCGACGGATGCTTGACGTCAAGCGTCAGGCTCTCCTTGCTGCGGTTGCACCAGGCGAAGTGCGAAGCCAGGCCGCGCGCGCGCTGGTCGTAGGCGCGGGCGAAGTCGCCGCCCTCGGGGCGCTCGATCTTGATCACCCGCGCGCCCAGGTCGGCAAGATGGCGTGTCGCCAGCGGCGCGGCGATTGCGTGCTCCAGCGAGACCACCAGCAGACCTTCCAGCGGCAGCATCAGAACGACCTCGGCAGGCCGAGCACGTGTTCGGCGATGTACGACAAGATCAGGTTGGTGGAGATCGGCGCCACCTGGTACAGCCGCGTCTCGCGGAACTTGCGCTCGACGTCGTACTCGGCGGCAAAGCCGAAGCCGCCGTGAGTCTGCAGGCAGACGTTGGCCGCCTCGAACGAGGCCTTGGCCGCCAAGTGCTTGGCCATGTTGGCCTCGGCGCCACAGGGTTGGCGCGCGTCGAACAAATCGCAGGCGCGCCAGCGCATCAGGTTGGCCGCTTCCACCTCGATGTAGGACTCGGCGATCGGGAACTGCACGCCCTGGTTCTGGCCGATGGGACGGTCGAATACCACGCGGTCATTGGCGTAGCGGCTGGCGCGGTCGACAAACCAGTAGCCGTCGCCGATGCACTCGGCGGCGATCAGGGTGCGCTCGGCGTTGAGTCCGTCGAGGATGTACTTGAAGCCCCTGCCTTCCTCGCCGATCAGGTTCTCCTCGGGAATCTCCAGGTTGTCGAAGAACACCTGGCTGGTTTCGTGATTGACCATATTGGGGATGGCGCGGATCTCCATGCCCTTGCCCAGCGCCTGGTCCAGGTGAACCATGAAGATCGACATGCCCTCGGACTTACGCCGCACCTGGTCGGCCGGCGTGGTGCGCGCCAGCAGGATCATCAGCTCCGTGTGCCGCAGGCGCGAGATCCACACTTTCTGGCCGTTGACCACGTAGCGGTCGCCCTTCTTGACTGCGGTGGTCCTGAGCTTGGTGGTGTCGGTGCCCGTGGTGGGCTCGGTCACCGCCATCGACTGCAGGCGCCATTCGCCCGTGGCGATCTTCGGCAGGTATTTCTGCTGCTGCGCCTCGGAGCCGTGGCGCAGCAGCGTGCCCATGTTGTACATCTGGCCGTGGCAGGCACCGGCGTTGCCGCCGCAGCGGTTGATTTCCTCCATCACCACGGACGCTTCCGCGAGGCCCAGGCCCGAGCCACCGTACTCCTCCGGAATCATCACGGACAGCCAGCCGGCGTCGGTCAGAGCCTTGATGAAGGCCTCCGGGTAGCCACGTTCTTCGTCGATTCGGCGGAAATACTCGTCGGGAAAGCGGCTGCACAGGTCGCGCAGGGCTTCTCGGATCTCCAGGTGATCTTCGCGGGTCGGCATGAATGGTGTTCGATGGTGGTGGGCCGCCGGGGCCGGCGGGCTCCCCGCAGGCTCCAGACTATCAAGTATAGTCTAACGGACGTTAGAATCGCTTGCTCATTGCCGGTCCGGCAGTTCCACGTAAATCCGTCCGTCCCCTTCGGAGGCGACGAAAGTGCGCAAGCTCGCGCGGCTTGCGTCCCGCCGACAGCAGAGTGTGCGACCAGCGCGGCATCGGCACGCCGGCGAAGGAGTCGACCCAGCCGAGGTTCTGTCCCGTGCACACATCGAGACGCGACCCGTGCCAGGGACATTTGATCGCCTTGCCTTCCAGCGGGCCGCGCGTCAGCGGCATGCCCAGATGCGGGCAGCGGTTCTCGACGGTGTAGACGCGGTCCTCCACGCGGGCGAGCAGCAGGGCCTGTCCCGCGGCCTTGCAGGCTCGCGTCTGGCCTTCGCCCAGTTCATGGGCTGCAGCAACCGAAATCTTGCTCATGTGGGCGGCTCCTGGCCTTGGGGTTGGACGGCGGTCCCGCGCCGGCGCAGCAGGCGCAGAGGGGTGTAGATCAGTATCGTTTCGCCACGCTGATTGAGCACGCGGTTTTCGGTGCGCACCAGGCCGCGGTCCCCCTTGGACGTGAGCCGCGACTCGATGACTTGTGCTTCGACGTGCAGCGTGTCGCCGACGCAGGCGGGGGCGCGCACATCGAGCGCGGCGTGCAGGAAGGCTAATCCTGTCCCCTGCATGGCCGGCGTCAGCAGGCCCTCGGCGACCGCGTACACCATCGCGCCGGGCACTACGCGCGGCGGCAGGGCCATCCCCTGGCGATGTTCGAGATTGGTGAAGACCTCCTCGGTCAGCCAGCTGAAACCGATGAAGGCGACGAGGTCGGCCTCGGTGAGGGTCCGTGCGCAGGTCCGGAAGCGCTCGCCGACGGGTAGATCCTCGAAATGCAGGCCGATGCCGATGGTCCTCATTAGGGCTGCCCCGTTCCGGCGCCGGGTCCGGATTCCGGCGAGATGCCCGCCTCCGCAAGCACGGCCAGGGTGTGCTCGCCCAGCCGCGGCGCCGGGCGCGGCGCGTCGGGTGTCGTCGCCGACCAGCGGCTGGGAATGGCCATCGACACGATCCGGCCTTCGCTGGGGTGCTCGATCTCGCCGAAGAAGCCGATCGCCCGCAGGTGAGGATCTTCCAGCAGGCTCTCGGGCGTGTGCATGGGCATGCAGGGGATGTCGGCCTGCTCCAGCAGCTCCATCCATGCGCCGCTCGTGCGCGTGTGCATCGTGTCCGCGACCCAGCCATACAGTTCGTCGATGTGGCGGCTGCGCGTGCCCAGGTCGCGCAGCCGCTCATCGCGGGTGAACAGCTCGGGGCAGCCGATCAGGCCGCAGAAGCTCTGCCACTGCTTGTCGGAATAGATCAGGGCGCAGAGATAGCCGTCGGCGGTCTGATAGGGCCGGCGCGCATGCGCGAGCAGGCGCGCGTAGCCGGTGGCGCCCAGGGGCGGTACGAAGCTGCGGCCGCCCAGGTGATCGCCCATGACCAGGCCCGCCATGGTTTCGAACATCGGGACGTCGATCGCCTGCCCCTCGCCGCTGCGTTGTCGGTGATAGAGCGCGGCGAGAATCGCGCCGACCGCCGACAGCGCCACCGTGCGGTCGCAGAGCGTGATGGGGACGTAGCGCGGCTCGGCGTTGCCGGCGCGCTGGAACAGGGCCGGTACGCCGACTGCGCCCTGGATCAGGTCATCGTAGGCCGGCCGCCGCGCGTAGGGGCCGCCGCGCCCGAACCCGAACAGGCCGGCATAGATGATCGCGGGGCTGGCGGCCCGCACCGCATCGTAGCCCAGCCCCAGCCGGTCCATGGCTTGAGGGCGCTGGTTATAGACCATCACATCGGCGCGCGCCGCCAGGCGCAGCAGCGCTGCCCGGGCACGCGGTTGCTTGAGATCCAGCACCACGCTGCGCTTGCCCCGGTTGGCATGCAGGAAGATCGCGCCCATGCCGGCTGAGCGCATCGGTCCGATATGGCGGGTGCCGTCACCCCCCGGTGGCTCGATCTTGACGACGTCGGCGCCGTACTCGGCCAGGATCTGTGTGCAATAGGGCCCCATCAGGACGGTGCTTAGATCCAGAACGCGCACACCGTCGAGGGGGCCGCTCATTGCGCGGCCGAACCGTTCTGCTCGGCCAGGCTCCTGGCGCGCTCCCGGAGCACGAACTTCTGGATCTTGCCGCTGGCCGTGCGCGGCAGAGCATCGGCGAATTCGACGCGCTCCGGCCAGTAGTTGCGTGCAACGCCGCGCGCCTCCAGATAGTCGCGCAGTGCGGGCAGGTCGAAATGCTCGCCGGGCCTGAGGGTGACGAAGCAGCAACCGGTTTCGCCGAGCCGCGGGTGCGGCATGGCGACGACCGCCGCGTCGGCGACGGCGGGGTGCCGGTACAGCAGTTCCTCGACTTCGGCGACCGGAATGTTCTCGCCGCCGCGAATGATGATGTCCTTGCTGCGCCCGGTGATCCGCACGTAGCCGTCCGCATCGAGCACGGCCAGATCGCCCGAGTCGAACCAGTCATCGTCGTCCATGCCGTAGTCCTGGGGTCGCCGCAGATAGCCCAGGAAGTTGGACGGCGAATGGATCTGGAGCCGACCTTCGGCGCCCGTGGGCAGCACGCGGTCTTCGGGGTCGACCACGCGCAGGCGCGCGCCGGGCAGGGGCAGACCGTCGGAGGAGAACACTTTTTCGGCCGGGGCGTCGGGAGGCGTGACCGTCATGGCCCCGTTCTCGGTCATGCCGTAGACGGCGACGATCTTGATCTGCAGGCGCTCGGCACCGCGCTCGGCCACGGCCCGCGGGATGGGCGCGCCGCCGCAAACGAACATGCGCAGCGCGACCTCGGCGGGTGGCGGTGCGCTCTCGGCGTCGGTGAGATCGACCAGAAACGGCGTGGCGCCCATGGTGAAGGTGGTGCGATCCTTCTGGATTGCGGCCCAGGCCCGGTTCTTGTCCCAGCTGTCGAGCAGGGTGACGCTGGTCTTGAGCACGATCGGCGCCCACAGACCGTAGAGGAAGCCGGTCTGGTGTGCCAGCGGCGAGCCCATGAAGAAGCGGTCGGCGCCGCTCAGCCCGAGCCGTTCGATGAAGGGCAGCACGTTGGCCATCAGCGTGTTGGAGCTGTGCATCACGCCCTTGGGTCTGCCGGTCGTGCCCGAGGTGTAGAGCACCTGAACCACCTCGTCCGGCCCCGGCGCCTGCCCGGGAACCGGCACGGAAGATTCGGCCAGCAGCGCCTGTTCGAAGCCTTCGGGACCGTCTTCGCCGATGACGACCAGATGCTGCAGATGCGGCAGCCGCGGCCGCAGCGAACGCAGCAGGCCAGCATGGTCGAAGCCGCGAAACACCTTGGGCACGACGGCGACCCGGGCGCGCGCGTCGTCGAGCATGTAGGCCAGTTCGCGCTCACGGAAGATCGGCATCAGTGGATTGCTGGCGGCGCCGCAACGCAGGCAGGCCAGATGCATCGCTGCGAACTGCCACCAGTTCGGTAGCTGGAAGGCGACCACATCGCCGCGCCGGACGCCCATCCGCACCAGGTTGGCCGCGATTCGGCGACTCGCCAGGTCGAGATCGCCATAACTGACGCGGCGCTCGTCGGCGCCGGCCCGGGCGTCCACGATCGCGGTGCGCTGCGGGTCTTCGGCGACCGCCGCGTCGAACCAGTGCAACATCGGGGTGTCCCGCCACAGGCCCGAGGCGCGGAGCGCCTGGGCGCGGGCCGGCCGGATGATCGGATCCAGATCCTCGGTCATAGTGTGTCTCCTCGGCAATGGCCTCGCACGGCGGTGCCATGGATATGACCCGCTCGGCAGCCCGCTTCATAATTAGTTGACTAACCTATCAAACGTTTGTAAGAATTACAAGCATCTAGTGCCTGGAGAGGCTTCGACCGCACGAGCCGCGCAGCGGTCCGGCTGGCCCGGTAGACGGCTTGGAGGCTTCGAATCCGGCCAGGAATTTCTCAGGAGGAGCATCAATGCACAGCGGACCTCGGTCGTGCGGAGTTGCCGTCGCCCCGGTGGCGTGGACATGAATCCGATGTCTTCGCGGGTGTCGACGGCCGCAGCGGACTACCGGCTAAACCGCGAGGCCTACCTCGCGCGCGTTGCCGACCTGCACCGGCGCCGCTCGGTCGCCAGCGCAGGCGGACCGGAGCGCGCGCGCCGTCTGCACAAGGAACGCAAGCAGATGCTGCCGCGCGAGCGCATCACCGCGCTGCTCGACGCCGGCTCGCCGTTCCTGGAGTTCTGTCATCTCGCGGGCGAGGGCCTGTACGATGACGTGCCGCCAGGCGGCGGCATCGTCACCGGCGTCGGCCTGATCGCCGGGCGGCCGTGCATGGTCATCGCCAACGACGCCACGGTGAAGGGCGGTACCTACTACGGCATCACCTGCAAGAAGCATGTGCGCGCGCAGCGCTTTGCCTGGCAGCACCGGCTGCCTTGCATCACGCTGGTGCAGTCCGGCGGCGCCAACCTGCCGGACCAGCCCCATGTATTTCCCGACTGGGGCCAGTTCGGCACCATCTTCTGGAACCAGATCCGCATGTCCGGCGAGGGCATTCCGCAGATCGCCACCGTGCACGGCTCGTCCACCGCCGGCGGTGCCTACATGCCGGCGCTGTGCGACGAGAACGTGATCGTGCGCAACCAGGGCCGCATGTACCTGGGCGGCCCGCAACTGGTGTACGCGGCGACCAAGGACGTGGTGGACGAGGAGACGCTCGGCGGCGGCGAGATGCACTCACGCGTCAGCGGCGTCACCGACTACCTTGCCGAGAACGACGCCCACGCCATCGCCATCGTGCGCGACCTGGTGTCCAACCTGGGTACGCCGCCCGCGCAGCGCTGGGAGGTGCTGCCGGCGCGCCCGCCGAAGTTCGACCCGGCCGAAATCTACGGCATCGTCAGCCGCGACACGCGCGTGCCCACCGACAATCGCGAGGTCATCGCCCGGCTCATGGACGGCAGCGAGTTTCGCGAGTTCAAACCGCTCTATGGCGAGACCCTGATCTGCGGCTGGGGCCGCATCATGGGCTTCGAGATCGGCATCCTGTGCAACAACGGCGTGCTGTTCGCCGAGTCCGCGATGAAGGCGGCGCACTTCATCGACCTGTGCTGCAAGCGCGACATCCCGCTGTTGTTCATGGCCGACGTCACCGGCTTCATGGTTGGGCGCGAGGCCGAGGAAGCCGGCATCGCCAAGCACGGTGCCAAGATGATCACCGCCATGGCCTGCGCGGAGGTGCCCAAGTACACACTGATCATCGGCGCGTCCTACGGCGCCGGGTACCTCGCCATGTGCGGCCGCGCGTTCAAGCCCAATGCCATGCTGATGTGGCCCAGCGGTCGCGCCGCGATCATGGGCCCCGACCAGGCCGCGACCACGCTGGCGATGGTCAAGGACGACATCCACAAGCGCGAGGGCACGAGCTGGACGAACGAGGAGCGCGAGGCCTACATGGCGCCGACGCGCAAGACCTTCGAGGACTTCGCCAACGCCTACAACTTTGCGCGCAACACTTGGTGCGACATGGTCATCGACCCAGTGGAGACGCGCCCGGTGATGGCCATGCTGCTCGAACTCGCCGGCCGTACCCCGGCGCGCGAGACCGAGTTCGGCGTGTTCCGCATGTGAGCCGGCGACCATGAGCATCTTCACTTCACGCGTTTCGACCCAGACCGAGGAATTCGCACGCAACCGCGTCGCCTACCTCGCCCTCATCGACGACCTCCGCCGCCGCCGCGCCGAGGCGGTGATCGGCGGCAGCGAAAAGGCGCGCAAGCTGCACCAGAGCCGCGGGCAGATGCTGCCGCGCCAGCGCATCACCGCGCTGCTCGACCCCGGCTCGCCGTTCCTGGAGTTCGGCCAGCTCGCCGGTGCCGACCTGTACGAGGGCGTGCCGCCGGGCGCGACCATCATCACCGGCGTGGGCATGGTGCAGGGCCGCGCCTGCATGATCATCGTCAACGAGGCGACGGTGAAGGGCGGCACGATGTTCGGCATGACCACCAAGCGGCACACCCGTGCGCAGCAGTTCGCGTGGCGCCACCGCCTGCCCTGCATCACCATGGTCCAGTCCGGCGGCGGCTTTTTGCCCGACCTCGCCAACATTTTTCCCGACGAGGGTCATGCCGGCTCCATCATGTACAACCAGGTGCGCATGTCGGCAGAGGGCATCGCGCAGATCGCCATCGTCCACGGGCCGTCCACCGCCGGCGGCGCGTACATCCCGGCGCTGTGCGACGAGGTGGTGATCGTGCGCAACCAGGGCGCCATGTTTCTCGGCAGCCCGCAGCTGGTGTACGCCGCGACCAAGGAAGTCAGCGACGTCGAGAGCTTGGGCGGCGCGCAGATGCACACCACGGTCAGCGGTGTGACCGACCACATGGCGGAGGACGACGGCCATGCGCTGGCGATCACGCGCGACATCGTGGCGCGCCTGGAGGCGCGCCCGGCGCTGCGCTGGGAGCTGGTCGCGCCGCGCGCGCCGAAGTATCGCGCCGAGGAGATCTACGGCCTGTTCAACGCCGACCGGCGCATTCCCAACAACACGCGCGAGATCCTCGCGCGGCTCACTGACGGCAGCGAACTGCAAGAGTTCAAGCCGCTGTTCGGCGACACGCTGATCTGCGGGTTCGCGCACGTGCACGGCTACCCGGTGGGCATCCTGGCGAGCAACGGCGTGATGTTCTCCGAGAGCGCGGTCAAGGGCGCGCATTTCATTGAGATGTGCTGCAAGCGCGACATCCCGCTGTGGTTCATCGTCGACACGCCGGGTTTCATGGTCGGCACCGCGGCCGAGCGCGGCGGCATCGCCAAGCACGGCGCCAAGTTCATGACCGCGATGGCCTCGGCCAACGTGCCCAAGTACACACTGATCACCGGCGGTTCCTATGCCGCGGCCTACCTGGCCATGTGCGGCCGCGGCTTCGACCCGCACTGCATGATGATGTGGCCCACCGGGCATTCAGCGCTGATGGGCCCCGAGCAGGCGGTCACCACGCTGACCATGGTGCGCGAGACCATCCACAAGCGCGAGGGCACGAGCTGGACCGACGCCGAGCGCGAGGCCTTCCAGGCCCCGGTGCGCAAGGACTTCACCGAGTTCGCCAGCCCCTACAACTTCGCCCGCCACCTGTGGTGCGACATGGTCATCGAGCCGGCCGAGACGCGCGAGGTGATGGCGCTGCTGCTGGACCTGGCCGGTCGCACCCGGGCCATTCCCACGCGCATGGGCGTGTTCCGCATGTGAGGCGCGCGCCGCGCGCCCCGTTCTCCAATACCGATTCCGAGTCCGCACTGCGAGTTCCGCATGTTCAAGAAGATCCTGATTGCCAACCGCGGCGAGATCGCCTGCCGCATCGCCCGGACCTGCCGTCGCCTGGGCGTGGCGGTGGCCGGCGTGCATTCCACCGCCGACCGCGACGGCCTGCACGTGCGCGAGATCGGCCAGAGCATCGAGATCGGCGGCGCGCCGGCCGCAGAGAGCTACCTGCGCATCGAGCGCGTGATCGAGGCGGCGAAGAGTGTGGGCGCGCAGGCGATCCATCCGGGCTTTGGGTTCCTGGCCGAGAACGCCGCGTTCGCGCGCGCCGTCGAGGCGGCGGGTCTGGCCTTCATCGGTCCCACGCCCGAGGTCATCGACCGGCTCGGCGACAAGGCCCTGGCCAAGCACGAGGCGATCGCCGCCGGGGTGCCGGTGGTCCCGGGCAGCGAGGGCGCCAGCGAGGATGCCGCGCGCATTGAGCAGACCGTGCGCGGCCTGGCCCTGCCGGTGATGCTCAAGGCGGCGGCCGGCGGCGGAGGCAAGGGCATGCGCGTGCTGCGCACGCTCGAGGGCCTTGCGGCCGAGATCGAATCGGCGATGCGCGAGGCCAAGAACTCCTTCGGCTCGCCCGCGCTGATCGTCGAGCAGATGATCGAGCACGCGCGCCACATCGAGGTACAGATCGTCGGCGACGGGCAGGGCAAGGTACTGCACCTGTTCGAGCGCGAATGCACCCTGCAGCGCCGTCATCAAAAACTGATCGAGGAAGCGCCCGCGGCGCCGCTGGCGCCGGGCGTGCGCGAGCGCCTGCTGGCCGACGCGGTGCGCCTCGGCGAGCGGCTCCAGTACCGCAACGTCGGCACGGTGGAATTCATCGTGCAGGGCGAGCGCTACTACTTCCTGGAAGTGAACCCGCGCCTGCAGGTGGAGCATCCGGTCACCGAGGAAATCACCGGCCTGGACGTGGTGGAGCTGATGCTGCGCATCGCCGCCGGCGAGGGCCTGGCGCTGGAGCAGGCGCAGGTGCAGCTGCGCGGCCACGCGGTGGAGACGCGCATCTGCGCCGAGGACGCCGCCGCCAACTTCCTGCCCTCCACCGGCCGGCTGGCCTACGTGCGTTTCCCGGAGCATGGCGTGCGTGTGGAGGCCGGCGTCGACAGCGGCAGCGAGGTCACGCCCTGGTACGATCCGATGATCGCCAAGCTCATCACCCACGCGCCCACGCGGGGCCAGGCCCTGGACCGCATGGCCCTGGCGCTGGACGAGATGAGCGTCTTCGGCGTGGTCACCAACCGAGACTTCCTCAAGAAGCTGCTGTCGCTGGACGAGACGCGCGACGCCAGCTTCCACACACGGCTGATCGACGAGCGCATCGCCGGCTGGAACCTGGGCATGGATACGCAGCGCCAGGACGCGCTGGCGGTGGCCGCCTATGCCTGGCTGATGCAGCAGCGCGCCGCGTCGCCGGCCGGCGTCTGGTCTTCCGCTGCCCTCACCGGCTGGCAGATGGCTGACGACGGCGTCGGCCTGGCGCCGATTCCCGCGCTGCACCTGCACGGCGCGCAGGGTTCGGCGGCGATCCGCTTCGCGCCGCTCTCCGCCGACGGCACGCTGCGCCTGGCGGTGGACGAGCAGACCCTGGAACTGGACCTGCGCGCGCTGGGCGACGGCCGCTACCTCGCCATCCTCGGCACGCGGCGCTTCAACGTGCGCGTGGTGACCGACGGTGTCGCGGTGCACGTGCAGGATGAGGCCGGCACGCACAGCTTCGAGGCCCTGCCGTATCTCAGCTACATCAGCGCCAGCACCGAGGCCAGCGGCGAACTGCGCGCGCCGATGATGGGCATGATCCTCAAGGTCAACGTCAAGGCCGGCGACGCGGTGAAGGCCGGCGACGTGGTGGCCGTGCTCGAATCCATGAAGATGGAGATGCGCATCTGCGCCGAGGCCGACGGCGTGGTAGAGTCCACGCACTGCACTGAAGGCCAGACCGTGGAGCGCAATGCGGTGGTGGTCAGAATCGGCAAGGCGGCCTGAGACGCTCATGAAAGTCTGGGACGCTCATGAAAGCCTGAGACGCTCATGAAAACCTTTGAAACGATCAAGCTCGACTTCGACGAAGCGGGCGTCGCGCGCCTCACGCTCGCTCGCCCGGACGTACACAACGCGCTCAATCCCACGATGTTCGCGGAGCTGTCCGCCGCGCTGGACCTCGTGGAAGCCGACCCGGCTGCGCGCGTGCTCGTGCTCTCCGGCGAGGGCGAGAGCTTCTGCGCCGGCGGCGACTTCCGCTGGCAGCAGAGCCAGCGCGATCAGCCGCGCAGCGAGCGCATCCGCAACGGCCGGCCGCTGGCGGACATCCTCGCGCGCATCGACAGCTTTCCGCGCCTGGTCATCGGCCGCATCAACGGCCCGGCCTACGGCGGCGGCGTGGGCATGATCTCGGTCTGCGACGTGGCTGTGGCGGTGGACAGCGCGCGCTTCGCGCTCACCGAGGTGCGCCTGGGCCTGGTGCCGGCCACGATTTCGCCCTACGTCGCCGCCAAGCTGGGCGCGAGCCAGGTACGCCGAGTGATGCTCAACGCCAGGCCGATGAGCGCCGCCGAGGCGCAGCGCCTGGGCCTGGTGCACGAGGTGGTGAGCGCCGCGCGGCTCGATGCCGCCATTGACGCCGAACTGGACCTGGCGCTGTCCTGCGCGCCAGGCGCGGTGGCCATGACCAAGCGCCTGACGCACTACGTGCTGCGCCACGATGAGGCCGACAACCTGATCTACACCGTGGACCGCCTCGCCGACTTCTGGGAAACCGCCGAGGCCAAGGAAGGCATGCAGAGTTTTTTCGAGAAGCGCAAGCCGAGCTGGCACCGCCGTCACGAGCCGCGCGGCTGAGCCAGAACCATGAACAGCAAACCTTTCGACTGGACCCCCACGCCTGAGCTGATTCGCGGCAGCGTGCTCACCGCCTTCCTGCAAAAGGTCGGCGAGTCGGACTACGAGTCGCTGTGCGCGCGCGCCGACGCCGATCCGGGCTGGCTGATGGAGCAGGTGTTCGCGTTCTGCGACTTCCGCTTCTATACACCGCCGTCGCAGATGCTCGACACCTCGCGCGGCGAGCCGCGGGCGCGCTGGTGCGTGGGCGCCACGACAAACATGGTGCTCAACTGCATCGACCGGCACCGCGGCACGCCGGCCTGGGACCGCCCCTTCCTGCTATGGGAAGGCGAGCAGCCCGAGGAACAGCGCACGCTGACCTACGCGGAGTTCGACGCCGAGGTCTGCCGACTCGCCGGCGCGCTGCGCGCGCAGGGCATCGCCAAGGGCGACGTGGTGGGCATCTACATGCCCAACCTCCCGGAGACCTTCGTCGCCTTCTTCGCCATCCTCAAGATCGGCGCCATCGTGATGCCGCTGTTCTCGGGCTTCGGCCCACAGCCGATCATCACGCGACTCAACGACGGCGGCGCGCGCGCGGTGATCACCGCCGACGGCACCTGGCGGCGCGGACAGGTCGGCGCGATGAAGACGGTGCTGGACGATGCCCTGCGCGAGGTGCCCAGCGTGCAGTCGGTGATCGTCGTGCGCCGCATGGGCGAGACGCTGGACACGCCGATGCAGGCCGGCCGTGACCGCTGGTGGCACGACTGCGTCCCCGTCCAGCCCGCCACGCTCGCCACCGAGCCGATGGACGCCTCCGACGCCGCCGTACTGCTGTACACCAGCGGCACCACCGGCAAGCCCAAAGGCTGCGTGTGGACGCACGTGAGCTTCCTCGGCTCCATGGTCACGCGCGACATGCACATCTGCGGCGACTTCCGTGGCAGCGACCGCTACTTCTTCCTCAGCGACATGGGCTGGATGGTCGGCGCGATGTGCGCCTGCATCCCCAGCTACTTCGGCGGCAGCCTGCTGGTGGCCGAGGGCACACCGGACTACCCCGACACCGGCCGCTTCTGGCGCCTGGTGCAGAACCACAAGATCACCTACCTGGGCGTCGCGCCCACGCTGATCCGCAACCTGATGCGCTACGGCGACGAGGAGGTGGAGCGTTACGACCTGTCCAGCCTGCGCCTGCTGAGCTCGGGCGGGGAGGCCTGGACCGCCGCGCCCTGGCGCTGGTTCTTCGAGCACGTCGGCAAGGGCCGGCTGCCGATTCTCAACATCGCCGGCGGCACCGAGGTGGGCGGCTGCAACCTGGTGTCCACGCTGCACCACCCGCAGCGGCCGAGTTCCTTTGCCGGCCCGGCGCTGGGCGTGAACCTGGCCATCGTCGACGAATCCGGCCAGCCGGTGCCGGGCGGCGTGGTGGGTGAGCTGGTGCTGCGCCGCGCCAACATCGGCATGACCAGGAGCCTGTGGAAGGACGACGCGCGCTACCTGGACAGCTACTGGAACCAGATGCCCGGACTGTGGGTGCATGGCGACTTCGTGCGCCGCGACCCCGACGGCATGTACTACATCCTGGGCCGCTCCGACGACACCATCAAGGTTTCCGGCAAGCGCACCGGGCCGACGGAACTCGAGAACCTGCTCACCGCCACCGGTACGGTGTCGGAAGTGGCGGTGATCGGCGTACCCGACGAATCCAAGGGCTCGGCCCTGGTCTGCGTCTGCGTGCCGATGCCGGGCGTGAACGCCGACGATGCGCTGCGCCAGCGTCTGTCGAAGGCAGTGGTCGAGGGCATGGGAACGTCCTACCGGCCCAAGGCCGTGGTGTTCGCCGACGAACTGCCCAAGACGCGCAACCTCAAGGTGATGCGCCGCGTGGTGCGCGCGGTGTACCAGAATGGCGATCCGGGCGATCTGTCCGCGCTGGTCAACCCACACACCGTGGACGATCTGCGTCGCCGTTTCGCTTCCTGAACATCCGGAGTCACTCAACATGTCGAGTCCCCAGACCGAAGCCCCGACCCTGCTGCTTCGCCAGGAAGGCGGCCGGCTGTTCGTTACCTTCAACCGCCCCGAGCGCCGCAACGCGCTCAACGACGTCATGCTGCTGGAGCTGGAGCAGCTCATCACGCGGCTGGAGGAGGACGCCAGCGTGCGCGCGGTGATCTTCCGCGGCGCCGGCGGGCACTTCTGCGCCGGCGGCGACATCCGCGAGCGCCGCCAGCAGACCACCGCCTCGCGTCCCGGCGTGGACATCGCCATGGAGCGAAACATCCGCGCCGGGCGCATGTTCCTGCGCCTGGCCAACCTGCCGCAGACCACCGTGTGCGTCGTCGAGGGCTACGCGCTGGGTGGCGGCTTCGGCTTTGCCTGCACCTTCGACATCTGCCTGGTGATGCACGACGTGCAGATCGGCATGGCCGAGACGCGCATCGGCGTCGCGCCGGCGCAGATCGCGCCGCAGGTGGTGCGCCGCGTGGGCCTGTCCAATGCGCGCTACCTGGGCCTGACCGGCCGCCGCCTCAACGGCGAGGAGGCCGTGCGTCTGGGCGTGGCGCACGACGTGGCGTGCAGCGCGGAGGAGCTGGACCAGAAGCTCGCCCGCCTGCTCGACGACATCGACGCCTGTGGCCCGCAGGCCTGCGCCGCGACCAAGGCGATCATGAACCGCGTCGGCGAGATCCCGCTGGATGCCCTGATCGAATACGCCGGCCGCCGCTTCGGCGAGCTCAACCGCGGCCCCGAGGGCATCGAGGGGCAGCAGGCCTTCCTGGAAAAGCGCAAGCCTCGCTGGCCGAGCCTCACGGGCTGAGGCCATGGCCTTCTCCACGGTCCTGATCGCCAACCGCGGAGAGATCGCCTGCCGCATCGCGCGCAGCGCGCGGCGCCTGGGTTGTCGCACGGTCGCGGTGTACAGCGAGGCCGACCGCGGCGCGCTGCACGTGGAAGCGGCCGATCTCGCGGTGTGCATCGGCGCGGCCGCGCCCGTGGCCAGTTACCTCAAGATCGAAGCACTGATCGACGCCGCGCGGCGCAGTGGTGCCGACGCCATCCATCCCGGCTACGGGTTTTTGTCCGAGAACGCGGCCTTCGCGCGCGCCTGCGCCGCAGCCGGCCTGGTGTTCATCGGCCCCACGCCGGAGGCGATCGAGGCCATGGGCAACAAGCGCGCGGCACGCCGCCGCGTGGCTGCGGCCGGCGTGCCCTGTGTGCCGGGCCACGACGAGGGTTCGCAGGACGACGCCGTGCTGATCGAAGCGGGCATGCGCATCGGCTTCCCGCTGATGGTCAAGGCAGCGGCGGGCGGCGGCGGTCGCGGCATGCGCCGCGTGCTGCGCGCAGAAGATCTGCCCGCGGCCCTGGCCTCGGCGCGCGGCGAGGCGCAGTCGGCCTTCGGCAACGGCGAGCTGATCCTGGAGCGCGCCGTGGAAGGCGCGCGCCATGTCGAGTTGCAGGTGTTCGGTGACACGCATGGCCATGTCATCCACCTGGGGGAGCGCGACTGCTCGGCTCAGCGCCGCAACCAGAAGGTGATCGAGGAATCGCCCTCGCCGGCGGTGGACGGCGCGCTTCGGGCGCGTATGGGTGAAATGGCGGTGGCGGCGGCGCGGGCGGTGGGCTACGTCGGTGCCGGCACCGTGGAGATGCTGCTGGGGCAGGACGGCGCGTTCTACTTTCTGGAGATGAACACGCGACTGCAGGTGGAGCACCCCGTCACCGAAGCGGTCACCGGTCTGGATCTGGTCGAATGGCAGCTGCGCGTGGCGGCCGGCGAGCCGCTGCCGCTGCGGCAGGAGCAGGTGCAGCTGTCCGGCCATGCCATCGAGGTGCGCCTCTACGCCGAAGACCCCGACGCCGGCTACGCGCCGCAGACCGGCCGCGTGCTGTGCTGGCGCGCGCCCGATGCGGCGCTGGCGCGCACCGATGCCGGCATCGGCGAGGGCCGTGTGGTGGGCGCCGACTACGACCCCATGCTGGCCAAGCTCATCGCCCACGGCACGACGCGCGAGGAGGCGCGGCGCAAGCTGCTGCTTGCGCTCGAACAGACCGTGCTGCTGGGCCTCAAGACCAACCGTGCGCAACTCATTGACCTGCTCGCCGACCCGGTGTTCCGCGACGGCGCCGTGACCACGCGCTGGCTCGATACCCGCAGTGCGGGCACGGCGGGCGAGGGTGGGATCGGGTGCCTCACCGCGGCGGCGGTGGCGGTGATCGCGAGCGGCGCCGCCAATGCCGGCGGCTGGCGCAGCACCGGCGTGCTGGCGTGGCCGGTGCGCCTGCAGGTGTCCGGCGCCGCGCAGCTCATCGCGTTTACCGTGAGTCAGGACGTGGAGGGCTTCACGGTGCGCAGCGGCGACGCTGCGGGCACCATCCGGCTGCGGCCGATCACGTTGGATGCGCCGAATTACGTGTTCGAGACCGACGGCCTGCGCCACCGCTTCCACATTGCCCAGTCGGCCGAGGGCCTGTGGTATGCGCAGTGCGGCGCGCACCTGGGCGTGTACGAGCTGCCGCGCGCCCTGGCGGCGTCGGCGGGTCAGGGCGGAGACAGCACGCTGGCGCCGATGAGCGGCCGCGTGGCCGAGATCTTTGTCGCGGCCGGAGATGCGGTCGAGAAGGGCGCGCTGCTGCTGACCCTGGAGGCGATGAAAATGTTTCACGAGATCCGTGCCGGTCGTGCCGGCCGCGTCGCAGAACTGGTCGTGGCCGTGGGCGAACAGGTGTCGCCGCGACAGAAGCTGGTGATGCTCGAAGCGGCGGAGCCGGTGACGTGAAGCGCGTGCGCATCGGCGGCGCGGCCGGTTACTGGGGCGACACCGCCTTCGGCCCCGAGCAGCTCGTGCAGCAGGGCGACGTGCAATACCTGGTGTTCGACTACCTGGCCGAGGTCACGATGGCGATCCTGGCCAAGGCGCGCGCCAAGGGCGCGCAAGCGGGCTACGCCACCGACTTCGTCACCCAGGTCATCCGCCCGCACGCAGCCGAGATCAAGCGCCGCGGCATCCGCGTGATCGCCAATGCCGGCGGCGTGAACCTGCCGGCCTGCGCGCAGGCGATCCGCGCCGCGCTGGCCGAGGCCGGCGTGGATCTGAAGGTCGGCACCGTGGAGGGCGACGACCTGCTCGACCGTGCCGAGGCGCTGCGCGCCGTGGGCACCCGCGAGATGTTCGACGGCCGCCCGCTGCCGGAAAAGCTGGCGAGCTGCAACGCCTACCTGGGCGCGTTTCCGATCGCCGCGTCGCTGGACGCCGGCGCCGACATCGTCGTCACCGGCCGCGTGGTGGACAGCGCCGTGACCCTGGGCGCGCTCATCCACGAATTCGGCTGGAAGCCCGAAGACTGGGACCGGCTTGCCGCCGGCACGCTCGCGGGTCACCTGATCGAATGCGGCTGCCAGGCCACCGGCGGCAATTTCACCGACTGGGAATCCGTGGCCGGCGACTGGGCACGCATGGGCTTTCCCATCGCCGAGTGCGCGGCCGACGGCAGCTTCGTCATCACCAAGCCCGAAGGCACCGGCGGCTGCGTCACGCCGCTGTCGGTGGGCGAGCAGCTGGTCTACGAGATCGACGATCCGCAGGCCTACCTCGTGCCGGACGTGACCTGCGATTTTTCCGGCGCGCGGCTCGTCCAGGAGGCGCCGGACCGTGTGCACGTCAGCGGCGTGCGCGGCCGACCACGTACTGCGAGCTACAAGGTCTGCGCGACGCACGACGACGGCTTTCGCGCCAGCTTCCTGCAGACCATCACCGGGTTCGAGGCGCCGCGCCGAGCACGCGCCAACGGTGAGGCGATCCTGGCCGTGGCGCGCAGGCGCCTGGAGAAGCTCGGCCTGCCGGATTTCCTCGACACGGCGATCCACCTGATCGGCTGCAACACGCTGTGGAACCCGGCGCACTTCCCGCCGCCGGAGGCCCACGAGCTGGTGCTGCGCGTGGACGTCTGGCACGCGCGCCATTCCGGCTGCGAGGCCTTCTCCAAGGAGGCTGCCGGCGCAGCGCTGTCCATGACCACCGGCCGCTGCGCCGCCGGCCCCACCGGCCGGCCCAAGACCACGCCGGTGGTGCGGCCTTTTTCGTTCCTCTTCCCGAAATCCGAGGTGCCGGTGCGCGTGGCGGTGGACGGCGCGTCCGTGGCCTACGACTGGGCCGCCTACGTGCGCGCTGGCGCGCCGGTGCCCGCGGCGCGCCTCGCCGAATCCTGTGCTCCTGCGTCGTCCGCGCAGGAGGAACTGGTCAGCGTGCCGCTGCGCCGGCTGGCGGTCGCGCGCAGCGGCGACAAGGGCGACAAGTCCAACATCGGCGTCATCGCCCGCCGCGCGGAATTCCTGCCGTGGATCGCCGCTGCGCTGAGCGCCGAGGCGGTGCAGGCGTGGATGGCGCACACCGGCACCCCGCGCGTCGAACGCTTCCTGCTGCCGGGCCTGAACGCGCTCAACTTCCTGCTGCACGATGCCCTCGGCGGCGGCGGCGCAGTGTCGCTGCGCCTGGACGTGCAGGGCAAGACCTACGCGCAGCAGTTGCTGCACCACCCGGTGCGCGTGCCGCGCGCGCTCTTGGAAAACTTAAAGTCCGATTACGGAGACCTGTGATGCCCACATCCGCCCCCACTCCCGTCATGGCTGGCATCGCCCCGCCGCCGGCCATGCTGTCGCGCATCAACATCGGCGATTTCCTGCGCCGCGCCGCGCAGAGCGACCCGCAGAACATTGCCCTCGTCGACGGCGACATGCGGCTGAGCTACGGCGAGTTGAACCGGCGCGTCACGCAGGCGGCCAATGCGCTGCTGGCCTCCGGCCTGCGCCCCGGCGCGCGGGTGGCCAGCCTGTGCAACAACTCGGCGGAGTTCGTGGTGGCGTTCTTCGGCGTGCACCGCGCCGGGCTGGTGTGGGTGCCGATCAATACCGGCCTGGGGCTGGACGACGTGCGCTTCATCCTGGAACACGCCGAGGCCAGCGCCGTGCTGGTGGACGGCGCGCTGCTGGAGGGCGAGCCGCTGCGCGCGCTGCTGGAGCAGCACGGGCCGACCACAGGCTTCGTGATCGAGGGCGCCGCGCGCGGCCGCTACGCGGCCTTTGCTGCCGCCTGCGCGGCGCAGGACGAGATCGAGACGCCGGTGGAGGCGGGCGACCGTGACGTGGCGCAGATCATGTATACCAGCGGCACCACTGGCCGGCCCAAGGGCGTCATGCAGTGCCACACGGCGGTGGTGATGGCGGCGTTTGCCAACGCGGTGGAGCTGGGCATGAACCGCGAGGACGTGGCCAACGCCGTGCTGCCGCTGTTCCACTGCGCGCAGCACACGCTGCTGTGCTCGCTGCTGGCCGCCGGCGCGCGGGTGGTGCTGCTGCGCGGCTTCGACCCCACGCGCATGCTGGAGGTGATCGAGCGCGAACGCATCAGCAAGATGTTCGCGCTGCCGCTGATGTACCAGGCCATGCTCGATCACCCCACGATCGCGCAGCGCGACCTGTCCAGCCTGAAGCTGTGCCTGTACGCGATGGCGCCGATGGCCGAGACCCTGCTGCGGCGGCTGATCGAGCGCTTCTGCCCGCAGTTCATGCTGGCCTCCGGACAGACCGAGATGTACCCGCTCACCGTCGCCTTCCGGCCGGAGGAGCAGTTGCGCCGCTTCGGCCCGTACTGGGGCGCCAGCTCCATCCTCAACGACACCGCGGTCATGGACGACGAAGGCCGCATCCTGGGGCGTGGCGCAGTGGGCGAAATCGTGCATCGCGGTCCCAACGTCATGCAGGGCTACTACAAGGACCCGGAGGCCACCGAAAAGGCGCGCGCCTTCGGCTGGCATCACACCGGCGATCTGGGCATGTGGGACGCCGACGGGCAACTGCTGTTCAAGGACCGCAAGAAGGATATGATCAAGACCGGGGGCGAGAACGTGCCCTCGGTCAAGGTCGAGGCGGTGCTGCTGCAGCACCCGGCGGTGGCCAACGCGGCGGCGGTGGGCCTGCCGCATGCGCGCTGGATCGAGGCGGTGACCGCCTTCGCGGTACTCAAGCCCGGCGCGAACGCGGACGAGGCGGCGCTGATCGCGCACTGCAAGGCGCACCTGGGCGGCTTCGAGGTGCCCAAGGCGATCCGCGTGCTGGACGCGCTGCCCATGACCAGCACCGGCAAGGTGCAGAAGCAGCCGCTGCGCGAGCGCTTCCACGACCTCTACGCGGGTTGAGTGCCGTTCGCCCTCATTGGAGAGCGCGATGAGAACACTGCTACAGACACGGATGAACGCCATCGTCAATCTGCTGCTGGCGCTGGACCGCCTGCTGGCCGGCGTGAAGCTCAAACGCCTGCGCTCCGGCGGCCTGGAGTGGGTCTACCTGGACAGCGGTGGCAACGGCGAGCCGCTGGTGCTGGTGCACGGCTTTGGCGGCGACAAGACCAACTGGACGCTCATATGCCGGCGCTTGCGCGGGCGCTATCGCATCATCGTCCCGGACCTGCCCGGCTTCGGCGAAAGCGAGTCGCCCGTCAACGCGCGCTACCGCGTGCAGGATCATGTCGAGCGCCTGCGCGGTTTCCTGCACGACCTCGGTATCGAGCGTCCGCACCTCGGAGGCAATTCCATGGGCGGCTACACCGTGGCCCTGTATGCCGCGCAGCACCCGGCCGAGGTGGCGAGCCTGTGGCTGATCGACGCCGCCGGGGTGTTCGGCGCCAAGCCCAGCGAGCTGCTCGCCGCCGTGCAGTCCAATGGCCCTAACCCGCTGCTGCCGCAGACGCCCGCGCAGTTCCGCGAGGTGCTGAGCTTTGCCATGTCCAAGCCGCCGTACATTCCGGGCTTCGTGCTGGACGTGATGTGCCGGCGCGCCATGGCCTGCATCGCCCTGCGCGATCAGCAGTTCAAGGACATCCTCGAACACTCCCCGCATCTGGAACCGCTGCTGCCCGCCGTGCCGGCGCCCACCCACATTCTCTGGGGGGACCGGGACCGGCTGATCGACGTGGACTGTGTGCGCGTGTTCGGCGAACTGCTGCCGAACAGCTCGTCCACGGTGCTGCCGGGTATCGGCCACATGCCCATGCTCGAAGCGCCGGCCGAGTCGGCGCGGGACTACCTCGCCTTCCGCGAGCGTCTGGCCGTGCAGGAAGCGATCGCGGCCGTGCCGGCGGTCTGAGGCGCGACCCCGTGCGCGCGAGTCCGGCAGGCGGCGAGGCGGAGTCCGCGCAGCTGCACTACCGCACCTGCCATCTGTGCGAGGCGCTGTGCGGCCTCGCCGTCACGCACGACGGCGCGGGCCGGGTGCTCTCGGTGCGCGGCGACGCGGAAGACCCCTTCAGCCGCGGCCACCTCTGCCCCAAGGGCGTGGCCCTGGCTGACCTGCAGGACGACCCCGACCGCCTGCGCCGGCCGCTGCGGCGCCAGGGCGAGCGCTGGGTGGAGATCGGCTGGGACGAGGCCTTCGAGATCGCCGAGCGCGAATTGCGGCGGGTGCGCCGCGCGCATGGCGACGATGCGCTGGCCACCTACACCGGCAACCCGACGGCGCATAATACCGGCGCGCTGCTGCTGCTGGCGCCGTTCCTGGCCGCCGCGCGCACGCGCAACCGCTACAGCGCGCGCAGCATCGACCAGTTGCCGAACATGGTGGTCAACCGCTGGATGTTCGGCAATTCGGCGCTGTTCCCGATCCCCGACCTGGATCGCTGCGACTTCCTGCTGATGTTGGGCGCCAACCCGGCCATGTCGCAGGGCAGCATCTGCGCGGCCGGCGATTTCATGGGCCGGCTCGCCGCCCTGCGTGCGCGCGGCGGCCGCGTGGTGCTGGTGGACCCGCGTCGCAACGAAACCGCCGGCAAGGTCGATGAGCACCGGTTCATCCGCCCGGGCGCCGACGTGTTCCTGCTCGGCGCGATGATCCACACCCTGTTCGCCGAAGGGCGGGTCCGTCTCGACCGTCTGGCCGCGTTTACCGACGGCGTGGAGGCCCTGCGCGCGGCGCTTGCCGAATTCACGCCGGAAGCCGCGGCCGTGCCCACCGGCATCGCCGCCGCCGACATTCGCGCGCTGGCGCACGAGTTCGCCTCTGCGCCGCGCGCGGGTTGCTACGGACGCATCGGCACCTGTCTGCAGGACTACGGCGGTCTCACCGCCTGGCTGATCAACGCGCTCAACGTGCTCAGCGGCAATCTCGACCGCGAGGGCGGGGTGATGTTCACCCACCCGGCCATCGACCTCGCCGGGCTGGCGGCGGCCAGCGCCGCCACGCGCGGCAGCTTCGATACCTACCGCTCGCGCGTGCGCGGCCTGCCCGAGTTCATGGGCGAACTGCCGGTGGCGGTGCTGGCCGAGGAGATGCTCACGCCGGGGCCGGGCCGGATCCGCGCGCTGGTCACGTTTTCCGGCAACCCGGTGCTGTCCACGCCGGATGGACGCCGGCTGGAGCAGGCGCTGGCGGGCCTGGATTTCATGGTCAGCGTGGACGCCTACCTCAACGAGACCACGCGCCACGCGCATCTGATCCTGCCGCCCGCCGGGCCGTTGGAGCGCCCGCACTACGCGCTGGCGCTCAACCTGGTGGCGGTGCGTAACGTCGCCAAGTACTCGCCGCCGCTGCTGCCCAAGGCCGCGGACGCGCGCCACGACTGGCAGATCCTGCTCGAACTCGCCGTGCGCCTGGGTTCGCGCGGGCGGCTGGATCGCGCGCTGTGGCGCGGTGTGCAGGCGCTGGTGGAACGCTTGGGCGTGGAGGGCCTGCTGGACCTGCTGCTGCGCGCCGGACCCTACGGTGGCTTGCCCGCCGGCCTCGCGGCGCCGCTGGACGCGCTGCGCGGGTTTCTGTTCGAGGGCCGGCTCGGCGCTGCGCTGCTGCGCCGGGGCGCGGGTCTGGCCCCGCTGCTGCGCGCGCAATCCGGCTTCAGCGGCACGCGCCGCGGCCTGAACCTGGACACCCTGCGCCAGCACCCGCACGGTCTGGATTTGGGCCCGCTGCGACCGTCCCTGCCGGGCAAGCTGTGTACGCCCGGGCGCCGCATTGCGCTGGCGCCGCCGCCGCTGCTCGCCGACCTGCCGCGCGCCGCCGTCGCGCTGCGCCGTCCGCTGCCGTCGGGACTGGTGCTGATCGGCCGGCGTCACCTGCGCAGCAACAATTCCTGGATGCACAACGCGCCGCGGCTGGTGAAAGGCCCGTCGCGCTGCACGCTGATGATGCATCCCGACGATGCGCACGCTGCGGGCGTTACTGACGGCCAGTCGGCGAGGGTGTCGTCGTCGGTGGGCAGCATCGAGCTGCCGGTGCGCCTCACGTCGGAGATGATGCCGGGCGTGGTCTGCGCGCCGCACGGTTTCGGCCACGACCGGCCGGGCACGCGGTTGAGGGTCGCAAGCCGCTTGGCGGCCGGCGCCAGCCTCAACGACATCACTGACGCTGCCCGCGTCGATCCGCTCACCGGCGTGGCGGCGGTCAACGCGCTGCCGGTGACGGTGACGGCCTGCCCATGAGCGCCGTCACGGCAAAGCCAGCACACGTGACAGCGCATCGGCCAGGCCGCGCTGCACGGTGCAGTCGGAAAAGTCGAGCAGCATGTGCAGCGACAGGCCCAGACCGACCAGCCGCGTCGCCGGCCATGCGGCCAGGCCCAGCCACAGCAGGATCGCCGGCCAGGTGTGCAGTGGATGAAAGCCGATGCTGCAGCGCTTGGGGTCGGCGAGCAGATGGTCAAGGTCCACGGCCATGGTCGCCATCATGACCAGGAAGGCGCGACGCCACTGCCGGCGAAAGAACAGCAGGGCAACGACGGCCGGAACGGCCACGTGCAGCACCATGTGCAGGAGGGAGGCTAGCGACATGAACGTGGGACAGGGCGGGGCGGGCCGACACTGTAAAGGGCTTGCGCGATGAGTTATCGCTCCGCGCTGCGCCCCGGGCTGTTCGACGGCCAGGTGATGCTGATCACCGGCGGCGGCTCCGGCATCGGCCGCTGCACCGCGCACGAGCTGGCAGCGCTGGGCGCCACCGTGGTGCTCGCCGGCCGCAAGGCGGAAAAGCTGGAGCGCGTGCGCGCCGAGATCGAAGCGCAAGGCGGGCGCGCCGACACGCGCGTGATCGACATCCGCGAGGGCGAAGCGGTGCGTGAGGGCATCGCGTCCGTGCTCGCTGCACACGGCCGCATCGACGGCCTGGTCAACAACGCCGGCGGCCAGTTTCCGGGCCCGCTGCGTGATTGCAGTGACAAGGGCTGGGACGCGGTGATCCGCAACAACCTCAACGGCGGCTTCCGCATGATGCGCGAGGTCTACACGCAGTGGATGGAGGCGCACGGCGGAGCCATCGTCAACGTGGTGGCCTGCGTGGATTTCGGCATGCCCAACATGGGGCACACCGGCGCGGCGCGCGCCGGCATGATCAACCTCACGCAGACCGCCGCGCTGGAATGGGTACACCGCGGCGTGCGCGTGAATGCGGTGGCGCCGGGGTCCGTCGCCACCAGCGGGATGGCCACCTACGACCCCGGCTTTCAGCAGCGCCTGAAGGCGCGGCGCCGGCACATCCCCTACCAGCGCATGGGCACCGAGGCCGAGGTGTCCTCCGCCATCTGCTTCCTGCTCGGCGAGTCCGCCGCCTACATCAGCGGCGCGGTGCTGCCGGTGGACGGTGCACTGCGCCTGGCCAAGCACCTCTGGCCGGTGCCGGAACACGCCAGCCAGCCCGCCTACGACCCCTTCGGTCGCAGCGAGCTTCCCGATTTTCTCAAGCCCACCTGAACACCCGCAAGCCGGCTCGAATGAGCCCGGAGGAGCCCCATGGATTTTTCCTTCACCCCGCAACAGGAAATGCTGCGCGATACCGTCCGCCGCTTCTGCCAGACCGAGATCGCGCCGCTGGTGCGCGAGTGCGACGATGCCGAGCACTTCCCCAAGCACATCTTTCGCAAGTGGGGTGAGCTGGGCCTGATCGGCGTGCGCTATCCCGAGGCCGATGGCGGCTCGGGCTTCGACAAGGTGGGCGAGTGCCTGGTGCGCGAGGAGATGAGCCGCGTCAGCCAGGCGTTTTCCTCGACCTGGTCGGTCAACGCGCACATGGGGATATGGCCGATCTGGAAGATCGGCACCGCGCGGCAGAAGGAGAAATACTTCGCCCCGACGCTGCGCGGCGAGAAGGTCTCGGCCTTCGGCCTGAGCGAGCCGGACGGCGGCTCCAACATTCGCGCACTGACCACCAAGGCGACGCGCTGCGACGGCGGTTGGCGCATCAGCGGCGCCAAAACCTACATCACCAATTCGCCTTTCGCGGATTTCATGCTGCTGGCCGCGCGTACCGCGCCGGAACTCAAGCCCGAGTCGGTGAGCCTGTTCATCGTCGACCTGCCCGATCCCGCGGTGGGCATCCACAAGCTGGACAAGGAAGGCATCCGCGCCTCCGAAACCGGCCTGCTGCACATCGACAACCTGTTCGTGCCCGAGCAGAACCTGCTGGCCGAGCGCCTCGGCACCTATCCGGTGATCCTGGAATCGCTGTCCGAGAACCGCGTCGGCGTGGCGGCCAACTGCGTGGGCATGGCGCAGGGCGCGCTCGATGCCGCAGTGGCCTACGCGCGCGACCGCAAGGTGGGCGGAAAGCGTATCGGCGAGTACCAGGCCATCGCCCACAAGCTCGCCGACATGGCGGCCGACATCGAGGCCGCGCGCTGGCTGGTGTACTACGGCGCCTGGCGCATCGACCAGAACACGCTCGACGCCGCCACTGCGGCCAAGGTCAAACTGGTGGCCAGCGAAACCGCCGTGCGCGTCACCGAGCAGGCGATCCGCATCCACGGCGGGGCCGGCATCATGCGCGACTACCCGGTAGGCCGCTTCCACCGCGACGCGCTGGTCTACGTGATCGGCGAGGGCACCAGTGAGATCCAGCGCAACATCATCGCTCGCAGCCTGGCGCTTTGAGCCGCTGCGCCGTTGGCGCAGGCGCGGCGATTAAGGCCCAAGCGCAGCGCTCGCCTCGGGGACCACCTCTACGCGCCCGCCATTGAAGTGCACTCCCGCCGGTCGGCCTTCCGCCAATGCGGGGCGAAGCGCTCGGTGGCGACACGCGCGGTAACATGGCAGCGGTCGCGGCTCACAATCTAACGGCTGTTAGGTAAACTGACGCATCCCGACCGAAGCGGCCACCATGCACTGATCGATGCGTCATGGCGAAGGTGAATCGGCGTCAGTGCGAGTCAGGGGTCTTGTCGACAATAGAGGGCGGGCAGGCGATGGCGGTTGAGACGAGTCATGGGGGGGGCGGGGGCGGCGCGGCGGCGGTTTTCGCGGTGCTGGTCGGACTGGCAGTGGGCGCTTGCGGCGGGGGCCAACCCCAGGTGCATGCCCCTCCCGTGGCCGAGGTCCAGGCGCGGACGGTGACGGTCGCGCCGCGACCGGTGCCCTTGCTCTACAGCGTCACCGGGACAGTCGTGTCCGACGAGCGGGTGGAGATCGGCTCGCGGGTCGCGGCTTATGTCCGCAGCCTGGACGTGCGCGAAGGCCAGCGCGTGGCGCCCAACGACCTCGTGGCGACGCTCGACAGCAAGGATGTCGACGCGGCTCTGCGGGTAGCGGAAGCGGATCGCGCGCGCGCGCGCGCCGCGCTGCACGACGCCACGCGCGACCTGGAAGTCAGCCAGAACCTGTTCGCCCGCGCGGCGGTCGCCGAAGTCCAGGTGCGCAAGGCGCGTCTGCTGTGGGAGGCGGCCTCGGAGGCTCTGGCCGCCGCCGAAGCGGCGGTGGACCGGGCGGGGGCGGAGCGCCAGTACGTGCGCATCGTGAGCCCGGTAGCGGGCGTGGTGGTGGCGCGGCATCGCCGGGAGGGCGATCTGGCCTCGCCCGGCATGCCGCTGGTCACCGTGGAATCCGACACCGCCCTGCTGTTCGAGACCTATGTCTCCGAGCAGCGCATCCAGACAATCAGCGCCGGTGACGCGGTGAAACTGCAGATTGACGCGCTGGGCCGGGTACTCGAAGGCCGCGTGCTGCGCGTGGTGCCCTCCGGCAATCCGGCCACGCGCGGGTTTCGAGTCAAGATTTCAGTGCCCGAAGGCGCAGGCTTGCTGCCGGGCATGTTCGGTCGCGCGCAGTTCACGGTGGGCGAGCAGTCCGCCATCGTGGTGCCGACGCCGGCCATGGTGGATCTCGGCGGGCTGCGCGGCGTGTTCGTGGTCGATGAGCAGGACCTGGCACATTTCCGCTGGCTGCGCACCGAGCACGCGGTGCCGGGCGGGGTGATGGCGCCGGCCGGGCTCGAAGCCGGGGAGCGCATCGTGCTCGACCCGCCTGCGGGGCTGCGCGAGGGTGATCGGATTGTCCCGCCCGCGGCGCCCCCGGCAGCCGCAGCGAAGGCCTGACATGAGCGAGCAGCGAATGAACATTGCCGGTTGGCTGGCCGGCGCCTTCGTGCAGTCCAAGCTCACGCCTGTGCTGGTGCTGGCGGTGTTGTTGCTCGGCGTCTACGCCGCGCTCACCACACCGCGCGAGGAAAATCCCCAGATCGTGGTGCCGGGCGCGGTGGTGCGCTTCGTGCTGCCCGGCAGCACGCCGCTGGAAATGGAGCGCCTGATCGTCGCGCCCATGGAAGGGCATCTGCGTGAGATCGATGGCGTGGAGCACAGCTACGCCATGGCGGGCGAGGGTGTGGGGTTCGTGCAGCTGCAGTTTTACGTGGGGGAGGACGAGGACGTGGCCATCCAGCGCGTGCTGGAGCGCGTTGCGGCGTACCGGGACACGCTGCCGGCCGGCACGCTGGAGCCGGTGGTGCAGCGGGTGGACGTGGATGACGTGCCCATCGTCACCATCACCCTGGCTTCGGCGATCTACGACGACTACGCCTTGCGCCGCGTGGCCGAGCGCATGGCCGAGCGCCTGAGCACGCTGGAGCATGTGTCGGTCACCTCGGTCCACGGCGGCCGCGAGCGCGAGATCCGGCTGAACCTGGATCCGGCGCGGATGCAGGCCTATGGTCTGACGCTGGGCGACGGCATCGCGATGGTACGCGCCTCCAATCTGTCGGCGCGGGTCGGAGAGTCGGTTAGCGGCGGCGAACGCCAGGACGTGTACCTCAAGGGCCATTTCACCTCGGTCGAAGCCGTCCGCCGGATGCCGCTGGGTGAGGTCGGCGGCCAGATGATCTACCTGGAGGATATCGGCGAGGTGGTGGACGGCCCGCCCGACGATCCCGGTTTCCTGACCCGCCTGGGCTTCGGCTATGCCGACGCGCGCGGCGCTGCCGCCGCCACGCGTGGCGAACTGGCGGCGGTGACGATCGCGGTGGCCAAGAAACCGAACGTGAATTCGGTGGTGGTGGCCGACTCCGTGCTGGCGATGATCGAGCAGATGCGGGCGCGATTCGTGCCGGCCGGGGTCGAGGTGGTCACCACCCGCAACGACGGGCTGGAGGCCGATCACACGGTCGACAAGCTGTTGTTCGACCTTGCCGTTGCCGTGAGCGCGGTGATGCTGGTGCTGATCCCCTTCCTCGGCCTGCGACAGGCGCTGATCGTCTGCGTCTCGGTGCCGCTGGTGCTGAGCCTGACCGTGGCGATGGACGGCCTGCTGGGCGTGACGATCAACCGCATCTCGCTGTTCGCGCTGATTCTCGCTTTGGGCATGCTGGTGGACGACGCCATCGTGGTGATCGAGAACATTCACCGCCACTACGAGCACGGCACGTCCGACCCGGTGCGCACGGCCGTGATCGCCGCCAACGAGATCGGCAAGCCCACCACTATGGCCACGGTCACCATCGTGCTGGTCTTCGCCTCGTTGCAGATTCTCACCGGCATGAACGGAGCCTTTTTCGAGGACATCTCCTTCAACGTGTCAGTGGCCATCGCCTGTTCTCTGGTGGCCGCCTACATCGTGGTGCCCTGGGCCTGCGCGCGTTGGCTCAGGCCGCACGCCGCTGCCCATCATGAAGCGGCAGAGCAGCAGTCGGCTTGGCTGCACCGCAACTACGAGCGCCTGATCTCGCCCCTGATCCGCGATCGGCGCCGGCTGCGTGTGGCGAGGATTCTGGTGGTGCTGGCGATGATCGGCTCCTTCAGCATGCCCGTATGGCAGTTCGTGCGGCCACAGGGCCCGGCGGGACCGCTCTCCTGGGGCGGCGTGGGCATCGCCATCATGCCCAAGGACGACCGCAACACCTTCGCCATCACCCTCGACCTGCCGGAGAACGTGCCGGTCGAGACCACTGACCGGGTGGCGCGCGAGTTCGGCCGGATCGTCGCGCGGCATCCGCAGGTGAGCCACTACCTGAGCTTCGTCGGCCGGCCCGGCGTGGTGGATTTTTCCTCGCAGGTGAGCGGCGGCAGCAACCGCTTCGGGCCGAACATGGCGGAGATCCGCGTCAACCTCGTCGACAAGTCGCTGCGCGGGCCGACGTCGATGCGCGTGGTGGAAGAACTGCGCGAGGCCACCGCAGGGCTGCGCGCGCGGTATCCCGACATGGACGTGCGCTTCCAGGAATCGCCGCCCGGTCCGCCGACCCGTGCCACCCTGATGGCGAATATCCATGGCAGCGACCCGGAAACGCTGCACCAGTTGTCGGCGCTGGTGAAGCAGCGTTTCGGCCAGACCTGGGGCGTGATCGACCTGTTCGATTCCGAGCCGGCGGACACGCAGCAGATCGACATCGTCGTCGACAAGGACAAGGCCCTGCTGTCGGGCGTGACCACCGCGGACATCGAACAGACCGTGCGCGTGCTGATGAGCGGCATGGTGGTTTCTGAAGCGCGTCTTCCGGGCGAACTGCGGCCGGTGCCGATCCGCGTCGAAGTGCCGCGCGAAGCCCGTATCGATCCGCTGCGCCTGGCCAACACCTTCGTCAAGAACCGCGCCGGCGATCCGGTTCCGCTATCGGAACTCACGCGCGTGGAACGGCGCCCGAGCCATCGGCCGATCCAGCGCAAGGACAACGAGCGCGTGACCTACGTTGGCGGCAACGTCAGCAATGCCACCGCCGTCGTCAATGTCATCATGGACCTGCACCGCGACCTCGACGGCCAGCAGATGGCGGGCGTCACGCTGCGCACCGGCAACATGACCCTCAACAACCAGACCCCGGACACCATTGCCGGCTACGAACTGCTGTGGGATGGCGAGATGCGCCTCACGCTCGACGCTGCGCGCGAAATGGGCGCCATCCTGGGCGTGGTGCTGCTGATCATCTACCTGCTGCTGGTGGCCAACTACCGCTCCTTCAGCCTGCCGCTGATGGGCATGACGGCGATCCCGTTCGGGCTCATCGGCATCTTTCCAGGACACTGGCTGGTGGGCCTGCCGTTCAGCATGGCCTCGATGATCGGCGTGGTTGCCCTGGCCGGCGTGGTGATCCGCAATTCGCTGCTCATCATCGATTTCGTGAACGACTACCAGCGCCAGGGCCGTTCGCTGGAAGAAGCCGTGCGCATGGCCGGGGCCGTGCGCCTGCGGCCCATCGCGCTCACCGCGCTGACGGTGATCCTGGGCACCCTGGTGTTGTACCGCGACCCGATGTTCTCGGGCCTGGCGACCTCGTTGATCTTCGGCACCCTGGCTTCGACCGTCCTGACGCTGCTGCTGCTGCCGCCGCTGTATTACCGGGCGGCGCTGAAGCACCCGGAGTGGGCTCCGCCGGCCGCGGGGCAGACGACGGAGTGACCGCCCCACGGGGGCGCTATCCGAGCAGGCCCCAGGCCATGAGCTTCATCTTGAACATCACCCACAGCATGTGCCCGTAGAAGCGGCCACGTTCGATCAGTCCGGGTTCGTACTCCGCGCGCTGGCGGATGTAATGGCGCAGATCGTTCAGCTCGGCGTCGCCGAACTCCGGAAACGGTGGCATGCCGCGCGCCAACATGGCGCCATCGCGAACGACGCCGTCGAACGCGGCCGCCTGCAGCGGCAGCGGCGAGGCCCGCAGGTCTGGCGCGTAGCCGCCGGCCACGGCGGCAGCGCCGTGGCAGAGCATGCACTTGGTGGCGTAGACCAGCTTGCCGCGCTCGGCCGCCTCGGCATCCACCTGGAAATCCGGTGCCGCCAGCGGCGTCACCGTGGCCAGCGGGGCGGGTGAGGGGGGCAGGCTGGCCTTGCCGCCGATGCGGTAGGTCAGCAGGCGCCGCGGGTATGCACGGCCCACCCAGCCGCTCTGCGCGCTCAGTGAGCCCATCAGCATCGGGCTGCCGGCCCAGCCGGCGAGAATTGACACGTATTGCACGCCGTCGACCTCGTAGGTGATCGGTGCCGCCTGCGTGCCTACGCCCATCGGGCTGCGCCAGCGCAGCGCGCCGGTGTCGGCATCGATGGCGGAGAAATCGCCGTCCGAACGCCCCTGGAACACCAGGCCGCCGCGCGTGACCAGCACGCCGCCATTGGTGCCGCCCGGCGTGTCGAACTTCCATGCGCGGCGCTGCGTCACCGGGTTCCAGGCCTGCAAGTAGGTGGTCGCGGCGCTGCGGGGAATGTCGTCGAAGAACAGCTTGACGCCAACGGGCATCAAGCCTGTCGGTGACCAGTTCTCTTGCGTGATGCCGCGGTCGTCGTAGTAGCCGGCCATCTCGCGCGTGGGGATGTACATCAGCCCAGTGTCCGGGCTGTAGGCCATCGGCTGCCAGTTATGTGCGCCCGCCGGGCCCGGATAGATGATCGACTCGCCATCGGGATAGCGCACACCCGGCAGCTCTACCGGCCGGCCGGTGGTCAGGTCCACATGCGAGGCCCAGGTGACCTTGGCAATCTTTCCGGCCGACAGCAGCTTGCCGTCCTGGCGGTCGATCACGTAGAAGAACCCGTTCTTCGGTGCGTGCATCAGCAGCTTGCGCGCCGTGCCGTCGAGTTGCACATCCGCCAGCACCATGTCCATCGACGAGTTGTAGTCCCAGGTCTCGCCCGGGTTGGTCTGGTAGTGCCAGACGTACTCGCCGGTGTCGGCATCCAGCGCGACCACCGAGCTGAGGAACAGATTGTCGCCGCCGCCGGGGCTGCGCAGCTTCTGGTTCCAGGGCGAGCCGTTGCCGGTTCCCAAATAGACGCGATTGAAGTCCGGGTCGTAGGTCATGGCGTGCCAGACGGTGCCGCCGCCGCCGGACTTCCACCATTCGCCGGTCCAGGTCTTTGCGGCCATTTCCATGGCAGGGTTCTCGAAGCCGTCGGCGGGGTTGCCGGGCACCGTCCACCAGCGCCAGAGCTGCTGGCCGGTGGCGGCGTCATAGGCCGTGACGTAGCCGCGCACACGGCCGTAGTCCGCGCCGCCGTGGCCGATCAGCACCTTGCCGTTGAACACGCGCGGTGCGCCGGTGATGTAGCGATTGTCGCCAGGCTCGGTGGTCATCACTTCCCAGGCGAGCTCGCCCGTGGCCGCATCCAGGGCGATGAGCCGGCCGTCCTGCACCCCGGCGTAGACGCGGCCCTCCCAATAAGCGATGCCGCGGATGCCCCAGCCCATGCGCATCTTCAGCGGGTCGGTTCCGGCGTCGTAGGTCCACAGTATCCTGCCGCTGTGCCCGTCCACCGCGTACAGCACGGTGTAGCCCACGGCCATGTAAATCACGCCATCCACGGCCACCGGCGTGGACGAGACGTTCCACACATCCGGCAGCTCCAGCGACCAGGCCAGGCCCAGCTCGCCGACGTTGCCTTGGTTGATCTGCTCCAGCGGGCTGAACCGCTGTTCGCTGAAGGTGCCGCCGCCGGCCGGCCAGTCGCGCCCCGCGGACGCATGCTTCAGAAGTTCCTGGGATTCCACTGCTGCTGCGGACGAGGCCGTTGCAAGTGCCAGTGCGAACCCCCAAAGGCCGTGGCGAGCGGCGGCTGCAATCTTGTGCACGATGTTCATGAAGTTGTTCCCGCGAGTACCTGGATCCCCGAATCTTCCCCGAATCTTCCCCGAAGCGGGGGCGCTCTTCGGCATTGCAGTGTGCGCATGCCTACTACGCGCGATAAGTTCGGAAGCACGGGCTGCCGGCGTGCTGGCCGGTGCCCGCGCCGCCTTGCGCCTACTTGTAGTGCACCGCCACGCTGCCCACCGATTCGCGGGCGATGATGGTTTTCATGATCTGCGCGGTCCCGTCGCCAATCTGCAAGCCCATGACATCGCGCAGGCGCTGCTGGTGCGGCAGGTCGGTGGTGTAGCCGTAGTGGCCATGCAGCAGCAGGCAGTTGTGGATGATGTCGGTGCAGAACTTGGGCGCCATCCACTTCACCATCGCCGCCTCGCGCGTGTGCCGATGGCCGGCGTCGCGCAGGCGCAGCGCGTGCAGGCACAGCTGGCGGAAGGATTCGAGCTGGCTCTCGTGCTCGGCCAGTGGAAAGCTGACGCCCTGGAACTTGGAGAGCCGGTAGCCGAAAGCCTCGCGCTCGGTGACGTACTGCCAGGTTTCATCGACCGAGGCCTGAGCCGCACCAATGCATTGCAGGGCGATCAGGATGCGGCTGAGGTCGAAGCCCTCCATCACCTGCGTGAAGCCGGTGTTCTCGCGCCCGATCATGGCGCTGGCCGGCACCTCGACATCGTCGAAGAACACCGAGCCGCGGCCGACGGGCTTGGTGCCAATGTCCTTGAACGCGGTGCAGCTCACACCGGGCAGGTCAAGCGGGACGATGAACGCCGAGATACCGCGCGGACCGGGGTCGTCCGGATTGGTGCGGGCGAAGGTGAGCATGGTGTCGGACTGCTCGGCGAAGCTGATCGAGGTCTTCTCGCCCTTGAAGATGTAGTGATCGCCCTTGCGCGTGGCCGAGACCGTCAGGTGCGCGGCGTCCGACCCGCCTCGAGGCTCGGTCAGGCCCAGGGCGCAGATGGACTCGCCGCCCGCCAGCGAGGGGACGTAGCGTTCCTGTGCTTCCGGGGTCGCGTGGTGCAGCAGCACTTCGCAGATCAGCGGCGTGATCATGTTGAGGTAGCTGAGGTTGAAGTCGCCGTAGGCGATGGCCTCGCAGACCAGCCCGTTGACCATGCTCGGCGCGCCGATGCCGCCGAAGCGCTCCGGCACGTTGGGCGCGATCAGCCCCAGCGCGCCCATCTCGCGCGCCAGAGCCCGGTCGATGCCGGGGATGGATTCGCGCGCCTGGTAGCCTTCGCGCAGCCGATCACGAGCGAAACGCTCTGCGGTCTGGCGGATCAGGTCCTGCTCCTCGTCAAGCATCCACTGGGTTTTCATCGAGTGTTATCCTCCTCGTATTGTGTGTCGCCTCTTGCGTCCGCCGGCTCAGGCCATGAATGATCCAGGGCCGGATCCAAACGCCCGCTACCCACATCCGCAACCGCGCCGCAAGACTCATGCGGCCCCAGGAGAACCGTCCGATGCGATTCACCCAAGAGCACGAACTGCTTCGACAATCTATCAAGCGTTTGATAGAAACGGAAATCGCGCCCCATGTCGATACCTGGGAGGAAGCGGGCATCTTCCCGGCTCACGAGCTGTTTCCCAAGCTCGGACGCGCCGGCATCCTGGGCATTACCAAGCCGGTGGAGTACGGCGGGCAGGGCCTGGATTACAGCTTCTCGCTGGTTTACGCCGAGGAGATCGGCCGCATCCGCTGCTCGGGCCTGTCCACCGCCATCGGCGTTCAGACCGACATGGCCACGCCGGCCCTGGCGCGCTACGGCTCGGAGGCGCTCAAGCAGGAATTCCTGGTGCCCGCCATCTGCGGCGAGCGCGTCGCCAGCATCGCCGTGAGCGAGGTCGGCGCGGGCTCGGACGTGGCCTCGATCAACACTCACGCCCGTCGCGACGGCGGCGACTATGTCATCAACGGCTCCAAGATGTGGATCACCAACGGCACGCAGTCCGACTGGCTGTGCTTGCTGTGCAACACCGGTACCGACAACGCGCCGCACCACAACAAGAGCCTCATCGTGGTGCCCACCGACACCCAGGGCGTCACCCGCGGCAAACGGCTGAACAAGCTCGGCGCGCGCAGCTCTGATACCGCGCCGATCTTTCTCGACGAGGTGCGCGTGCCCCGGCGCTTCCTGATCGGCGAGGAGGGGCAGGGCTTCATTTACCAGATGCAGCAATTCCAGGAGGAGCGCCTGTTCGCCGGCAGCAAGTACCTGAGCCAGATCGAGGACGCCATCGACATCACCGCCGAGTACACTGCCACGCGCATGGTGTTCGGCAAGCCGCTGCTGGATCAGCAAATCATTCATTGCAAGCTCGCGGAACTGAAAGCCGAGTGCTGCGCGGCGCGCGCGCTGCTGCGCGAGGCTGCCGAGCATTACATCGCCGGCGATGCGGACGCGGCGATGCTCGTCTCCATGGCCAAGTTCAAGGTCGGGCAACTCGGCCAGGCGGTGCCGTCCGCCTGCCTGCAGTTCTGGGGCGGCCAGGGCTTCATGTGGGACAACCTGATCTCGCGCATCTTCCGCGACACGCGGCTGTGCTCGATCGGTGGCGGCGCCAACGAGGTGATGCTGCAGATCATCGCCAAGGACCTGGGCTTTCATCCGGCCGCGCGCAAGGCCGCGCGCGCCAAGTCGCAGCACTGAGTTCGCCGGCATGAGCGTGTTCGAATCGCAGGTGCGGCCGCAGTCGGAAGTCTTCGCGCGTCGCCGCGCGGCTATGCAGGAACTGATCGGGCAGGTGCAGCGGCTGGAGCAGCAGGTTCACCGCTGTTCGGAGCGAGCGCGTCCCCAGTTCGACCAGCGCGGGCAACTCCTGCCGCGCGAACGCCTCGCGCGCCTGCTCGATCCGGGGGCCAACTTCATCGAGCTGTCGACGCTCGCGGGCCTGGGGCAGCACGACGACGATGGCGTGGAGGAGGTCTACGGTGCCGGCATCATCACCGGCATCGGCCTGATCGCCGGCACGCGCTGCATGGTCTACGTCAACGACGCGGCCATCAAGGGCGGCACCAACATGCCGCAGGCCTACGACAAGCTCAAGCGCGCGCAGGAGATCGCGCTGCGCGCGCGGCTGCCCTTTGTCTCGCTGGTGCAGAGCGGCGGCGGCAATCTGTTCAAGCAGCATCTGGGCTTCAACCGTGCCGGCCACCGCTTCATGACCCAGGCGCGCTCGTCGGCGGCGGGCGTGCCGCAGATCACCGTGGTGCACGGCAACTCGACCGCCGGCGGTGCCTATATTCCCGGCATGTCGGACTACGTGGTGATGGTGCGCGGAAGGGCGCGCGCCTTCCTTGCCGGTCCGCCGCTGCTCAAGGCCGCCACGGGCGAAATCGCCGACGAGGAGACGCTGGGCGGCGCCGACATGCACGCGATGCAATCGGGCCTGGCCGAATTCGTGGCGGACGACGACGCCCAGGCCATCGAAATCGCGCGCGACCTGGTGCGCCAGCTGCGCTGGAACGAGCGCGTGCCGCCGCATCACGGCCGCGCGTTCGCGCAGCCGAGTCTGAACATCGACGAGCTCTGCGGCCTGGTACCCACGGACTACCGCGAGGCCTTCGACTGCCGCGAGATCATGGCGCGGCTGGTGGACGGCTCGGACCTCACCGAATTCAAGCCGTTGTATGACCCCTACACGATCTGCTGCTTTGCGGAGATTGGCGGCTGGCCGGTGGGGCTAATCGGCAACAACGGTCCCATCGACAACCACGGCGCGCAGAAGGCGGCGCAGTTCATCCAGCTGTGCTGCCAGGCCGGCAAGCCGATCATCTACCTCCAAAACACGACGGGATTCATCGTCGGCAAGGAGCCCGAAGCCGGCGGGATGATCAAGAACGGCGCCAAGCTCATCCAGGCCGTGTCCAACGCCACGGTGCCGCAGATCACGATCATCGTCGGCGCGTCCTACGGTGCCGGCAACTACGCGATGTGCGGGCGCTCCTTCGAGCCGCGCTTCCTGTTCGCCTGGCCCAATGCCCGCCTCGCGGTGATGGGTGGCGAGCAGGCGGCGACTGTGATGCATATCGTTGAGGAGAACAAGCAGCGCGCGCGCGGCCAGCCGCTGGACCGCGACAAGCTGGAACGCCAGAGCCTTGAGCTGCGGGCACTCTACGACGAGGTGTCCGGAGCGCTACAGTGCACGTCAAATGTCTGGGACGAGGGCATCATCGATCCGCGGCGTACCCGCAGTCTGCTGGTGGAACTCGTCGATATCTGCGTGCGCAACGAGGGTACGCGACTATGTCCCAACACCTTCGGGGTGGCGCGCCCCTGAGTAGCCGGCGGGCGGCGGACTTCAGCGTGTGATGCCGGGAAACTTAGCGTGAATCACGCGCCGCATGATGCCGAGCTACCCTCGTCCGCTTGCGGGAGTGGGGACCGCTCGCGACTGCGAGCGGTGGGTGAGGGCAACGGCCATGCCGCAGCAGTCTCATTCTGCGGGGTGGCGCTTGGTGGCCCATACCCGCGAACGTGATGACGATCGACAGCACGCTCGCGAACACCGGCCGCTCGCCGCCCCGCAGGCCCTGGGTGATCACCTGGCCCTGATCTGCCAGATCACCTGCTGCGCCTCGAAGAAGGCTCGAACTTGCCGGACGCGCAGGCTTATGTGCATCAGGTGCAGGAACGGGCCGAGGTCCAGCTGGAACAGCTCTTCGACCGCGCACGCGCGAAAGGCAAACTCGACGAAAGCCTCCAACCGGGGACTGCGGCGCTGGCGCTGCATGCCTACATGCTGGGCGTCTATTGCAGCTGGCTGCGTGCGCCGACGTCGTATTCCCTGGGGGATCAGGCCGCGAGCCTGCTGGGCGTGTTCTTCAACGGGCCGCTGCGCCGCAGTGCAGGTTCGCGGTCGCACGAAGCGGATTGCCAGTTCTCGTGCGGCCTTCAACATCGTAGCGGACCGGTCGCTGCAGGCAGCGCGCCCGCAAGCAGGCGAAAGTCCAGATCAGTGCGTTGTTGGACTCCGCACTCTGAATGACATATGATCCTTTCGATCAAATGGTGCTTGTATGTTTGTATAGGAAATGGAGATCAGTAAATGCCTCGTGCCCAGTTCGATGTCATCATCCTCGGTGCCGGACTGTCCGGAATCGGCGCTGCCTGCCACCTGAAGTCCAAGATTCCCGGCATCAGGCTGGCCATCCTGGAGCGCCGCGAGCGCATGGGCGGCACCTGGGATCTGTTCAAGTATCCCGGCATCCGCTCCGACTCGGACATGTTCACTCTCGGCTATGACTTCCGCCCGTGGACGGATACCAAGCTGCTCGCCGATGGACCTGCGATCCGGCAGTACATCGAAGATGCGGCCGAGGAATACGGCATACGCCGCGACATTCGTTTCGGGCACAAGATTACCCGGGTCAGCTGGTCTGGCAGCGACAAGCTGTGGACAGTGACCGCAGTCAAGGAAAACTCTCAGGACGAGGAAGCCTCGTTCACGGCCAGCTTCGTGTACGGCTGCACGGGCTACTATAAGTACGACAAGGGCTATACACCGGAATTTCCCGGAGTCGAACAGTTCAAGGGCGACGTCATCCATCCCCAGCACTGGCCGGAGAACTATGACTACAGCGGCAAGCGCGTCGTCGTCATCGGCAGCGGTGCGACGGCCGTTACGCTGGTGCCGTCGATGACCGACAAGGCTGCGCACGTCACCATGCTGCAGCGGTCCCCCAGCTACGTGGTGTCGGTACCGGAGCGCGACCTGATCACCGAGAAGCTTCGCAAAGTCCTCCCCGACTCGCTTACGTATCGCATGGCGCGCGTGCGCAACGTGGTGCTGCAGCGCGCGGTCTTCGACGTCTGCCGGCGTGCGCCCAAGACCATGCGGCGGGTGCTGCTGGCATCGGTGCGCAAGCAGCTCGGTCCGAACGTCGACTTCAGCCATTTCGAGCCTCGTTACAACCCCTGGGACGAGAGGATGTGCGCGGTACCCAAGGGCGATCTGTTCAAGGCCCTGCGCGACGGCAAGGCTTCGGTGGTAACCGACGGAATCGAGTCCATCACTCAGACCGGTATCCGGCTGAAGTCGGGCCGCGAACTCGAAGCCGACATCATCGTCACCGCCACCGGCCTGGATATGCAGCTGCTGGGCGGCGCCGAATACTACGTCGACGAGCGCAAGCTCGATCTGCACGAGACCCTGATGTACAAGGGCATCCTGCTGGAGGGCGTACCGAATTTCGCCTTGGTGTTCGGTTATACCAATGCGTCGTGGACGCTGAAGGCGAACATCGCCAATGCCTTTGTTGTCCGCGTGATCCGTCAGATGCGCCAGCTGGGCGCAGACACGGTGGTGCCGGAGGACGAGGAAGGCTGCGCCTCCGAGGAGAACTTCCTGAACCTGCGTTCGGGCTACATCCAGCGCGCCAATGACCGCTTGCCGCGACAGGGCACCAAGCAACCGTGGCAGAACCTGCAGAACTATCTGCTCGACGTGCCAGCCCTGCGCTTCGGCAGTCTGGACGATGGCGTGCTCAGGTTCTACCGGGACGGTCGCCGGGTCTCGCAGTCGCCTGTGCAGCGGGTGACGAGCCTGCTGGCAGCCTAGCTAGCTCGCTGGCGCGCCCCTCGGGTTTTCAGGGTCGCGCCTCGAACAGGCGCCGCGCGATGATGATGCGCTGTAGCTCGTTGGTGCCTTCGCCGATCGCCAGCAGCGGCGCGTCACGGTAGAGGCGTTCGATGCGCGCTTCGCGCGAATAGCCATAGGCCCCGTGGATGCGCAGGCACTCTGCAGAGTTTTCCATGGCCGCTTCGGTGGCGAACAGCTTGGCCATGCCCGATTCCAGGTCGCAGCGCCGGCCCTCGTCATAGGCGCGGGCGGCGGACTCCACCAGCAGGCGCGCGGCCTCCACGCGCGTGGCCATGTCGGCGAGCTTGATCTGGATCGCCTGGTGCTCGCCGATGGGCTTGCCGAAGGTCTTGCGCTGGCCGGCGTAGGAGAGCGCCTCCTCGAGTGCTGACCGCGCCACGCCCACGCCGCGCGCGGCGACGTTGATGCGGCCCAGCTCGAGGCCGCCGAGGATCTGCTGCAGACCGCGCCCCTCGACGCCGCCGATGAGCCGGGAGGCGGGGATGCGGTAGTCCTCGAATCGCATCTCCACCGTGTCGACACCGCGATAGCCGAGCTTGGGCAGCTTGCGCGGCACCGAGAATCCCGGGCCTTTTTCAGCAAGGAACAGGCTCATGCCGCGGTGACGCGGGTCGGCCTGCGGATCGGTCTTGACCAGCAGCGCGAAGCAGTTGCCGTGCAGGCCGTTGGTGATCCAGGTCTTGGCGCCGTTGACGAGGTAATCCTCACCATCGCGCCGTGCCACGGTGCGGATGGCCTGCAGATCGCTGCCGCAATCCGGCTCGGTGAGCGCGATGCCGCCACGCAGTTCGCCGCAGGCCAAGCGGGGCAGGAACTCGTCCCTCTGCGCGTCGGTGCCGTAGCGCAGCACGGCGGCGGCCATGATCAGATGCGAGTTGATTACGCCGGACAGCGACATCCACTCGGCGGCAATGGCCTCGATCAGCCGCGCATAAGTCCGCACCTTGAGGCCGAGGCCACCGTAGGACTCCGGGATGATGGCGCCGAACAGGCCCATTTCGCGCATCTGTTCGACGATCGCTTCCGGGTACTCGTCGGCCTGCTCAAGGCGGATGGCGACCGGACGTACCTCGCGGGTGAGAAATCGCTCGACAGCCGTAATCAGAGCATCGTCTTCATAGGGTGCTTCCGAGGCATTCATATCCGGGCCTCACATGCGGAAGATGCCGTAGCGCTGTTCAGCAGGCGCCACGTTGGCCGCGCAGGACAGCGCGATGCCAAGCGCGTTGCGGGTGTCGGTGGGGTCGAGCACGCCGTCGTCCAGGCAGCGCGCGGAGTACCACAGCGTGGATGTCTCGCGTTCGCACTTTTCGCGCGTACGGCGGCGCAGCTCGGCCACTTCCTCGTCGCCGGCGTCCGGGCGCTCGCGGCGCAGCTGGCGCAGCTTGACGTCGGCCAGCGTGTTGCCGGCCTGCTCCGGTCCCATCACGCCCATCTTGGCCTGCGGCCACGAGAAGATCATGCGCGGATCCCAGGAGCGTCCGCACATGCCGTAGTAGCCGGCACCGAAGGCACCGCTGGTGATCACGGTGAATTTGGGCACTTCCGAGCCGGCCTGGGCCATGAGCATCTTGGCGCCGTCCTTGGTGATGCCGCGCTCCTCGTACTGGCGGCCGATCATGTAGCCGGTGGTGTTCTGCAGGAAGATCAGCGGCGTGCCGATTTGGTTGCAGATCTGGATGAAGTGCGCGGCCTTGAGCGAGCTGTCGGAGAACAGCACGCCGTTGTTGCCGAGGATGCCGACCTTGCAGCCCCACAGCCGCGCCCAGCCGCAGACCAGCGTCGGGCCGTAGGCCGGCTGGTATTCCTGGAACAGGCTGCCGTCGACCATGCGCGCGATCACCTCGCGCATGTCGAACTGCGTCTTGTAGTCCACCGGCACGATGCCGTACAGCTCGCGCGGGTCGTAGTAAGGCGCTTCCGGCGCGACCCAGTCGAAGTGCTTTGTCGGCTGCGAGAAGTTGGCGACGAGGGCGCGGGCCAGCGCGATGCCTTCCTCCTCGCTGTCCACCGGGTAGTCGGCGGTGCCGGAGACGGAGGTGTGCATGTCTGCGCCGCCGAGCGCGTCCACCGTCACTTCCTCGCCGGTGGCCGCCTTCACCAGCGGCGGGCCGCCGAGGAAGATCGCGCCGGTGCCGCGCACCATGATCGTGTGCTCGCACAGCGCCGGCACGTAGGCGCCACCCGCGGTGCAGTGGCCGAGCACCACCGCCACCTGCGGGATGCCGAGCTTGGACAGCATGCACTGCTGGCGGAACACGCGGCCGCCCATGACGTAGACGCCCGAGAGGTCTTCCAGGTAGCCGCCCGCACTGTCGCACAGGTGCACCATCGGCAGGCGGTTCTCGATGGCGATCTCCATCGCACGGATGATCTTGGGCGCGGACATCGGGTACCAGGCGCCGCCCTTGTTACTGGAATCGTCGGCGTGGATCATCACCTCGCGTCCGCTGACGATACCGACGCCGGAAACCACGTTGGCACCCGGCGCCTCGCCGTTGAACTGATCGTAGGCAGCGATGCTGGACAGCTCCAGGAATGGCGTGCCGGGATCGAGCAGCAGGTCCAGGCGCTCGCGCAGCAGCAGCTTGTTCTGCTTGCGCAGGCGCTCGATGTCGCGCGCCGGTCGCTCGTGGCGCACGCGGTCCTGCAGGGCCTTGAAGTCGCCGCAGATGCGCTGCATGGCGACGCTGTTGGCGCGAAATGTCGGCGAGGCCGGCGACACACGGGTTTCGAGACGCCGCATCATGCCTGCGTCTCCTTGTCGGCGAAGCGCAACAGCGCGGCCTTGACGGGAACGGTCTGCCCCGGCGCACACAGCACCTCGGCGATCTCGCCGTCGTGCGGCGCGGTGATAGTGACTTCGAGTTTCATGCTTTCCATGGTCAGCAGAACCTGGCCGGCCTCGACGGCGTCTCCGGGCTGGACCTGCACGGTGAGGATGGTGCCAGGCATCGGTGAGAGGGTGCTGTCGCCGCCGCCGGCGCCGCGCGCGGCCAGGGCGTCGAGCGGGTTGATGCGGTGCAGGGCGTAGGCGCGGCCGTCAACGTGAATCCAGATGTGGTCGCCGTGCTGCGCGATGTGCACCTCGCGGCGTTCTTCGCCGGCACGCACGCGGTGGCGGCCGTCGCCGAGTGCCTCAATGGCGCAGGCAAAGCGGCGCTCGCCAGTCTGGAGTTCGTAGCCGTCCGCAGTGCGCAGCAGTGCGCAGGGATGCTCGCGGTCTTCTAGCGCGATGATCTTTTTCATGGTCTTCGGATCTCCTCCTGCTTCAATTGCGCCAGGGGCCCATGGCGGCGTAGATCGCCGGCACGGACGCGGCGGCGTCCAACATCTGGCGATCACTCAGCGCGGCGGCGGCGAGCAGGATGTCGGTGGGCACGGTCTCGTCCTTGCCCGACAGCGCGGCGGCTTCCTGCTCCAGAAACGCGGTGGTGTAGTCGCCCGAGGCAAAGCGCGGATGCGCGAGGATGCGGTCGAGGTAGGCGATGTTGGTGGTCAGGCCCAGCAGCACGGTGTCGCGCAGCGCCTGGCGCGCGCGGGCAATGGCCTCGGCACGGTCGCGGCCGTGCACGATCAGCTTGGACAGCAGCGGGTCGAAATCCGTACCCACGGTCTGGCCCTCGTGCACGCCGCTGTCCACGCGCACGCCGGGGCCGGTGGCCTCGCGCAGAAGGTGGATGCGGCCGGTGGCCGGCACGAATCCCGCCGCCGGATCCTCGGCGCAGATGCGCAGCTCGATGGAATGGCCGCGGTGGACGATGTCGGCCTGCGCGTAGCCCAAGGCTGCGCCCTCGGCCACGCGCAGCTGCTCGGCCACCAGGTCGAAGCCCGTCACCATCTCGGTGACCGGGTGCTCGACTTGCAGGCGCGTGTTCATCTCCAGGAAATAGAACTCGCCGTCGGCGCCGTAGATGAACTCGACCGTCCCCGCGCCGACGTAGCCGGCGGCCTTGGCGATACCGACGGCGGCTTCGCAGATGCTCTTGCGCTTCTCCGGGTTCAGCACCGGCGAGGGGGTTTCCTCCACGATCTTCTGGAAGCGGCGCTGCACCGAGCACTCGCGTTCGCCGAAGTGCACGACGTTGCCGTGAATGTCGCCGAACACCTGCACCTCGATGTGGCGCGGCCGCTCGACGTAGCGTTCCACAAACAGCCGCCCGTCGCCGAAGTAGCGCTCGCCCTCGCGCCGCGCCGTGGCCAACTCGGCCTCCAGCGTCGCCGCCTCGCGCACGATGCGCATACCCTTGCCGCCGCCGCCCGCTGCGGGCTTGATCAGGATGGGCAGATCCACCGCCAGCGCGCGCTTGGCAAACGTCGCCGGGTCATCGGCCTCCACTGCGCTGGGCGCGACCGGAAAGCCGCGCTCGACCACGAAGTTGCGCGCGCGGATCTTGTCGCCCATCAGTTCGATGGCCTCGGCCGTGGGGCCGACGAAGCGGATGCCGGCCTCGGCCAGCCCGCGTGCCAGCGCGGCGTTCTCGGAAAGAAAGCCGTAGCCCGGATGCACCGCGTCCGCGCCCCACTCGCGTGCGGCACGGACGATCTCCGCGACATTCAGATAGGCGACGACAGGCGTTGGCCCCTCGATCGGCAGGCAGTCGTCGGCCAGACGCGGCGCGGTGCCGCCTTCCTCGGCCGGGTGCCGGACGATGGCAGTGGTGATGCCGCGGGCCCGCGCGGTGCGCAGGATGCGTGCTGCAATCTCGCCGCGGTTGGCGACGAGCAGGCGCCGGATGGGCTTCAAGGCAGAAGTCGTACTCATTCGAAGCTCAGCGAAGCGGGTACCATGACGGGATGGTCGAGCAGCATCTGAGCAAAGGCCTTGCCCTGCGGGTCGATGCGGATGGAGGCGATGCCGCCGCCGCCGAGCGCGCGCTCCAGCAGGAAGTTCAGGCCGTGCACGCCGGGCATGTCCCAGCGGTGCACCGGGCCTTCGCAGAGGTGGGCGAACCAGCCGGCCACGGCCTCGGGCGTGAGCGCGGCACGGATGTAGGGCAGGTATTCAGGACGGCGCGCGAGCACACCGATGTTGGCGGAGTCGCCCTTGTCGCCGCTGCGCGCCCAGGCCAGGCGCAGCAGTGGCACTTCGCGCGAGCCGCCCTCAAAGGCATCGGCGGCCGGCAGCGGCCCGGAGACGACGGGCAGGGTGGCAGGGTCGTAGCGCTCGCCGCTCATCTGCGGGCAGGCGATGGCCTGGCCGTCCAGCTCCAGGCGTACCGGGATGCGCGACTTGTCCCACAGGTAGGAGAACAGCCGCACCACCGGCTGCACCTTGGGCCGGCCGCCGACGAAGCCGGTGATGGCCGGCGCGGTGGCCAGCGCCATTGGCGCCATCTCGCGCGAGAAGATCTCCAGCGCGTCCTTGCTGGAGTGGCGCACGCCCATCTTGACCATCACCTCGCGGGTGACGGCGCGCGCGTGCGGGCCGTAGGTGGCTTCAGCGCCGAGCACTTCCGTGCAGGTCTCGGTGAAGTCGTCCAGGCCGCGTTCGGCGAACAGGCGCCGGCAGCGCGTGTACAGCGCCTCGGCCACGCGCTCGCCTTTCTGCTGGGCGTCGACACCGCCGATCATCAGCATGGCGATGGCGCGGAAGCCGTCGGCATAAGTCGCGCTGACCTTGCACTGCGTGGTGGCCGGTCCGCCGCGCGCGCCGCTGACGCGCACGCGGTTGTCGCCGGCCTGCTCCAGCCGCACTTGGGTGAAGTCGCAGCGCACGTCCGGCAGCAGGTAGGCGCGTGGATCGCCGATCTCGTAGACCATCTGCTCGCCGACGGTGGAGGGCACGATCAGGCCGCCGGTACCGGGCGGCTTTTCCACCACGAAGCTGCCGTCGGGCTCGCACACCGCGATCGGAAAGCCCATGTTGTCCCAGCCCGGCACGCGGTGCCAGTCGGTGTAGTTGCCGCCCGTGGTCTGGGTGCCGCACTCGATGATATGGCCGGCGAGGCTGCCCTGGGCCAGCCGGTCGTAATCCGTCGACTCCCAGCCGAAGGCGCTGATCAGTGGGCCGAGCACCACCGCGCTGTCCACGCAGCGGCCGGTCACAACGATGTCGGCGCCGGCGTCGAGCGCAGCAGCAATGGGAAAGGCGCCCAGATAGGCGTTGGCGCTCATCAGGCGCGCCGGCAGATCGGCGCCTGAAAACATCTCGCGCACGCCGGCTGCGCGCATGGCCTCGACCTGCGGCATCAGGTCATCACCGGTCACTGCGGCGATTTTAAGCGTAAGGCCTTCAGCCCTGGCGGCCTCGGCGAGGGCTTGCCGGCAGGCGCCGGGGTTCACGCCGCCCGCGTTGCTCACCACGCGGATGCCGCGTTCCTTGAGTTGGCGCAGAAGTGGGCGCAGCGTGGTGACGAAGTCGGGCGCGTAGCCGGCCGCCGGGTCCTTGGCCTTGGCACGGGTCAGCAGCGACATCGTGATTTCGGCCAGATAGTCGAAGACCAGGAAGTCGAGCTTGCCGCCGTGCACCAACTGGGTGGCCGCATACTCGGTATCGCCCCAGAAGCCGGAAGCGCAGCCGATGCGCAGAGAAGTGCGGGTCATAGGGTCGTATCTCCGGAGGTGGAGGCCGCTCCGCGCGGCCAGAAAATGCGCCAGATGCCCTTGGCCGTGGCGCAGACTTCGCCTTGGTCGTTGAGCAGTTCGCCTTCGGCGAAGGCGGTACCGCGGCCCACGCGCAACACGCGACCGGCGGCCTTGAACGCGCTGCCGCGAGCGGCCGTCAGGTAGGTGATGTCGAGATTGATCGTCACCTGTGAATAACCAGCGAGATCGGCGCCAGCCGCCCGCAGCTGCGGCATCTGGGCTGACACGATCGCGTAGCCCAGTGCGCCGTCGAACATGTAGGAAATGACGCCACCGTTGATGGCGTCCGGCGGGCCGCCGGCACCGCGCTGGGCCGGGGTCGGGTTTCTCAGGAACAGGGCGACCTCGCCAGTTGAAACCTCCTCTGAGGTCAGCCCTTGGGCGGTCATGAAGGGACTGGCGTCCCAGTTGTCTTTGAACAAATACGGGGCCACTGCGGGAGAGGTGTCGTTCGGCATGGGAGCTTGTGGAAAATTCAGGTCAATAGGAGCGGGGCAGTCCGAGGACGTGCTCGCCGATGTAGTTTAGGATCATTTCGTTGTTGACGGACGCCACGCGCATGAGCCGGGCAAACGGCCATTGGGCTCGGTCACGCCGAAGCACATCCTGGCTTCGCCGGTAGCCGTGGGTGTGACGAACTTGCGGATCTGCTCGGGCGTACCGTGCCGGACTATCGGCATGCGCGCGAAGCTGCCGAGCACGAAGAACAGCGAGATGATGCCGGCGCGGGCGGTGTCGGGTGATGCGACGCGTCAGGCCCTCCGCTGCTTCGCGGACGGCGGCGTTGGTGTCTTCGCTCATCCTGGTCTCTCCTGCGGCGGGCTGTATATCTTGTGCTCAGGCCGGCTCGAACTGCGGAATCCGGAATCCGCTGCCGCGTGTTTCGAAACACAGCTTCAGCGCCATGCCGATCCGAACGGATTCCGGCGGACAGTTGAGGATGTTGGCCATCATCCGCGGCCCTTCTTCCAGTTCCACGATCGCCAGAACGTAGGGGCAGTCGTCCTTGAACGCGGCGTAGGGAGGCTGATAGACGATGCTGTAGCTGTAGAGCGTGCCGCGGCCGCTGGCCTTCTCCCAGGCCGGGTCCGGGGAGTAGTCGTAGGGGCTCCAGCGGCGCGGATAGAGGAAGGCCTTGCCGGTGCCGCGGCAGCGCTGGATCATCAGCTCGCCGCGCTGTGCGGCCTCCCAGTAGGGGCGGGCGTCGGGCAGGACTTCGGGGACGGGCTTTCCGGTGGCGCTCATGACTGGTTCGAGAGGATCAGTGTGGCGTGTTCGGACATCATGCCGCCGTAGCAGTGGACGATGCCGGTGCGGGCGCCGGGGAGTTGGCGCTGGCCGGCGTCGCCCATCAGTTGGCGGGCGGCCTCGACGATCATGGTCTGCCCGGACGCGTCGCCGACATGTCCGAAGGACATCAGGCCGCCATAGGTGTTCACTGGAAACTCGCCGCCCGGCCCCGTCCGACCGCCCTCGAAGAACCGCCCGCCCTCACCCTTGCGGCAGAAGCCGAGATCCTCGGCGTAGATGATGGGATTGATGCTGAAGGAGTCGTACAGCTGCGCGAAATCCATGTCCTTTGGCGTCAGCCCGGCCATGCGGTAGGCGCGCGCCGAAGTGTCGTGCGAGCCTAGCGTCGTCAGGCTCGTGGCTTGACTGATGCTGGCGTGGGTGTGCTTCTCACCATAGCCGAGCAGATAGCAGGGCTGCGAATGGAAGCGCTTGGCATTCTCCGGGCTGGTCACGAGCACGGCCGAGCCGCCCTCGCTCGGTACCGAGCAGTCGAACAGGTTGAACGGGTAGGCAATGGGTCGCGAGGACAACACCTGGTCGACGCTCAGCGGACCCTGCGGCGCCATCAGCGCATCCGGATGCAGCAGCGACCATTCGCGCTGTGACACCGCCACCTGGGCAAGCTGTTCACGCGTGGTGCCGAACTCGTGCATGTGACGCACGGCGGCGAGCGCGAAGATCGGCGGGATGTAGGTGCCGTACGGATACTCGAACTGGGGATGGCTGATGAGCTTGCTCATCAGCTCGGAAATGCCGCTGCCCACGTTCGGGAACCGGCCGGCGCCCAGGCACAGCACCGAGTCGCACAGGCCCTGGCCGATCGCCAAGGCCGCCCGGATCAGCATCAGCGCATAGGTTCCCCCGCCGGCGTTGATCGCCTCGCTGAAGGTCGGCTGGATGCCGAGTTCCTCGGACAGCTTTTCATGCGCGAAGACGTCGACCTCGGTGGCGGCCATGCCGACCGGCGCCGACAGCAGGCCCTGGATGTCCTGCGGACGCAGCTTCCACTCGCTCAGGAACTGGCCGAGCACCTGCCGGTACATTTCCATCCCGTCGTACTGCGGATAGCGGCCCGGCTTCATCTCCGAAACTGCGACGATGGCGGCAAGTGGCTTCATGCCTGCGGCCTTCCTAGCGGTAACGCCCGACGATGGAGATGCCGACCACATTCTGGTGCGGAAATCCGCCGAGATTGTGGGTCAGACCATAACGCGGATCCTTGAGCTGGCGCTCACCGGCACGGCCCTGCAGTTGCAGATACATCTCATAGACCATGCGAATGCCGGACGCGCCAATCGGGTGGCCGAAACATTTCAGGCCACCGTCGATCTGGCAGGGGATCTTGCCGTCGGCGTTGTAGAAGCCGTCCATCACGTCCTTGATCGCGCCACCGTCCGCGGACAGCCCAAGATCCTCCATGGTCACCAACTCGGTGATCGAGAAGCAGTCGTGCACCTCGAACATCGACAGCTCCTCGCGTGGCTTGCCGATCCCGGCCTCGGCGTAGGATCGCTGCGCAGCCTTGCGCGTGGTCAGAATGTAGGAACCATCCCAGTCGTTGTAGCCGCCTTCGGACCCGTTGGACAGCGCGAGCTGCAGCGCCTTGACCGTGACCATGTTGTCCGGATGCTTGCCCAGCGACTTCGCGATTTCCGGCGTGGTGACGATGGCTGCGGCCGAACCGTCGGAGACGCCGCAGCAGTCGAACAGGCCGAGCGGCTCGGCGATCATCGGCGAGGCCATGATGGTGTCGCAACTGACTGGCTTGCGCAGGTGCGCCTTGGGATTCTTCGCGCCGTTGGCGTGGCTCTTGGCGGAGATTTCTGCCAGCGCGCGCTTGAGCACGTCGCGCGGAACCTTGTAGCGGCTCATGTAGGCGCTGGCCACCTGCGCGAACACGCCGGGCGCCGAGAGGTTGGGCCACCACAGCGGCGGCAAGGTGCCGATCTCCAGGCCCGGCAGCCCGCCGTAGCCGGTGTCCTTGAGCTTTTCCACGCCGATTGCCAGCGCGATGTCGCAGGCACCGGCGGCGACCGCATAGACCGCACCGCGGAAGGCTTCGGTGCCGGTCGCGCAATAGTTCTCGACGCGCGTCACCGGAATGTTGTCGAGGCGCAGCGTCAGCGAAGCAGGTGTTGCCGACTTGCCGATGTTGACCTCGTCCATGCAGGAGCCAAGCCAGGCCGCGCCAATCTCGCGGGTTTCGATGCCGGCGTCTGCCAGCGCCTCGGAGAATGCCTCCTCCATCAACTCCTCGGCGCCCATGTCCCAGCGCTCGCCGAACTGCGAGCACCCCATGCCCAGAATGGCCACCTTGTCTCGGATACCGTCGGCCATCTCAGGCCTCCTTCGCGGCAAGCGGCGCCGCTTTCCAGAAGTAACGAATCATTCCGCGTTGCGGATCGCGACCGCGCACACGGAACACCATGCGGACCGGCTCGCCAACGGCCACCGTACCGACATCCCAGTCGGTGATGTCGGCCATGAACCGGCCCCCACAATCGAACTCGATCATGCCGTAGTGCGCCGGCGGCTCGGGTGTGTAAGTCAGCCAGTCCGAGGCCCAGGTCTTAATGCGCGCGGGCTCGTCGGCAAATCGGTGCGGGTCCATCTCGCCTGCGTGGTGGCAGCCTGGATTGACACAGCGCAGCGCGGGGGGGAATTGCGCTGTGCCGCATTTGCGGCAGCGACCACCAACCAGCCCCGTCAGCATGCGCCGATTGCGATACATCGTCGACAGCGCAGTCTGCGGGTTGGCTTCGGCGCGCAGCCCTTTCTCCAGCGTCACGACCTCGTTGAAAGCCTGGAACTTGGCATAGTCGGTGATCTCCTTGCGTCGAGCCAGGCAGGCCTTGACAGCAACGCGGGGCGCGAGCTGCGCAATCGCTGATGTCGTCCGGAACACAAGCACATCGCAGCCCTGTCCGAAGCTGACCAGGATCAGGGTTTGCCCCGGCGCAGCGGCTTCAAGGGCGTTCGCCAGCAGCAGCGGTGCGTGCGCGGCCCCCGCGTGTCCGACCGAGCCAAGCAGCCCGTCCGTCACCGCAGCATCGGCGATGCCGACACGTTTGGCGACGGCCGCTGCGAGTTTCGGGGCCGGTTCGGCGAGCAGGAACTGATCCACGGCGCCGGCCTCGATGTCCAGTTTTTTCAGGGCGGCCGCAACCGCTGCTGGCACCCACTTCTGGAACGCCTCGTCGCGCAGCCAGCGCTCCTCCCAGTGATAGTCGAAGGGCTGGCCGGCGGCACGATAGTGATCCACGAAATCCGTCGAAACGCTGTGACCGCCCAGATACTCGGCGATCACGCCGCTGCTGCCGAGCGTGAACGCTGCGGCCGCGTCGCCATACATCAGTTCCTGCGCGCTGGCCGAACGTGCACGGCGGTGCTCGCCAGCGACGACCAGCGCCTCGTCGTCCGCTTGCACGGCAACGTGGTTCAGTGCGGCGAGCAGCGCTGCGGTCCCTGCCTTCAGCGACCCGCCGAGGTCGGTGGTGAAGACGGTTTCCGGCAGGTCCAGCGCCCCGGCGACGACTCCGGCGTTCTGCCGGTCCGCGAACGGATGTGTGGTCGAGCCGAAATAGACAGCACCCGGAGTGGTCTGCCGGTCCGCGAGCGCATGGCGTGCGGCCTCCACCGCCATGGTCAGGCTGTCTTCATCCCAACCCGCCATCGCACGCTCCCCGCGTGCCTGCGCCATCAGTCCGGGACTGCTCCAGGCATTGGCCTTCGCCGCTGTCGCGCGGTTCAGGCGCCCACGCGGCACGTAGGCACCGAAAGATGTGATCCCGATCATGGAGTCTCCGACAAAAGGCTCTCGGGGAGAGCCGACATTTTGATGCCCGGCAACGGCATTCTCTAACTAACAGTTGTTAGTGTGGCAGTTGTTGTCGCTGGCGCGCAAGTCCGAGTCCGGGATCAACCTGGCAGGTCGGCGAAAGCCAGCATCACATGTACCTGTATCTCTCCCACCAGGAAACCGAGCGCGGCGCCAACGGCAATGAGGATCCACTCGTCCTGCTGGAACGCCGGGCGCAGCAGGGCCTCGAACTCGTCGGCGGAGAGACCGCGCATCTTCTCCGTGAGCAATTTCTCCAGGTCCAGCGCTTCTGCAACATAGGGCTCTGCATGGCTCATGGCCTCGGGCAGCAGCCTCAGGACCTGGTCGGTGACGGCCCGTTTGATGTCGAGAAAGCGCTGCGTGCCGATGGCCGAAACCACGAAGGGCTGCGCCAGGCCGGCTTCGCGGTCGGTGGCGTCGCTGATTTCGCGCTGGATCATCGCATACAGGCGGTCCGACAGGGGGCCGCTGAGCACGGCGTCGAGGATGGCGGCGGGTGTCAGCACGCGCTGCGCGATCATACGCGCGTAACTGGCGGCCACCTCATGGCGGTGCTGGAGGAACAGGCCCTGCCAGGTGAACAGCCCGAGATAGCGCGTCGGCTGTTTGGGCCGGAACACCAACTTGAGCGCCAGCCAGTCGCTGAACCATCCGGTGAGCCCGCCGAAGACCGGCATGATCCACACCGAATGGGTCAAGGCCCAGGCCAGCGCCTGCACCAGGCCGATTAGCAGCCCGAAGTAGATTCCGGATCTGCGGATGAACCGAAATTCGGCGTGACCTACCTCCCGGAACATCTGATTGAGGAGTCGTTTGTCGCGGCTGAGCAGGCTCACCACCATGTGCCTGAGATCGAAGACGGAGGACAGGTTTTCGCGAATCTGCGTCATCATCTCCTCGACCAGTGCAGGTGTCTGCTGCTCGATCCGCTGGAGCAGCGTCCTGCGCAGGACATCCGGAATGCGTGACCACAGGTCCGGGGCCTGCTGCGCGCAGACTTCGCGAACGATCGTTTCGACCGAGGCGCTCAGGGGCCTCTGAACTTCGAGGGCGACGCGCCACGGTTCCAGCCTCGCGAATAGCTCCTCTGGCTTGAGCAGCCGTGCGGTCAGCGTGTCGCAGGCAATGGCGGCCATGCGCTCGGCGTTGCGCGGAACCACCCCCTGCCACCCCAGAAACGGCGGGCGGATGCCAACAAAGCGGATCGGCTCGAACATCATGTAGATGGCGGCCAGCTTCGTGCCGTAGCCGATCAGGGCCGCGACCAGCGGCATGGAGGCATACAGAAGCCAGTTGGCCCCGATGTCAGCGAGGATGTCAGTCACGTCCGGGTCATCACGAAAGATGGGCAGGCACGCGTGAGCCTTACCCGGACCTGCAGGAGCCTATCCGAACACATGGAGCGATGCCGGGCTAACCCTGCGAGCCGGCAATTTTTGCGTATTTTCACTGATACCTTCGCTTCCGGGCGTTCTCGACATAGGTTTGGACCTGAGCATCAAGACGACGTTCGTGCAGGATGGAAAAAATGGCGTTGATCGAGGGGATGATGACCTCCACGAGCTTGCGAATCTCGGCCGGCGCCATGTAGTCGATGCGGCGCAGGAAAAACTCCAGCTCGCAGTTCACCGCGGAATCGACTAGGTTGACGAGATAGCCCAGATCCGCGGGACTGAACCCGCGCTTCTCCGATAGGCCTGCTTCCTTCATCCGCAGCCACAGCCGGGCCACTTCCAGGTCAGAGATCGTGGCGGCGCCCGAGCCGGCAAAGCCCAGTGAGCGCAGCTCCTCCAGCTCTGCGGTCGTGAGCCCGATTTTCGGCGCAAGCTCGCCGGGATCTTCGGTCACGACAACGTCCTGATGCTCGGCGGCGAGCGCCCGCCGCAGCTCCCCGAGTGACGCCATCTGCTGCTCGGAAAACTCGAACTCTCCTGAGGAACCCTGCACCAGGCTCTTTATGGCCTTGAGCGGCAGGAAGCGCTCGTTCTGCAGTTTGCGGATCAGGGCCAGCAGCTTGACGTGCCGGTCGGTATACCAGCCCATGTTCGGCGAGGTCTTGACTGGCGGCGGCAGCAGCCCTTGCAGGACGTAGAAGCGGATGGTTTCCCGCCTGAACCCGGAGATCTCTGACAAGCCCTTGATTTTGTACGGTGCATCTTCCGGGGGTGCAGTCCTTCTTCGGGCCATGTTTCGCGTCTGTCGTGGAGTGGAATGAAGCCTGGCCGATCCGAGTCGTTCATCTGGCCACAGGTATGACGCCGGTTACCGCTCCCACCTGAACGACGGCGTTGCCACGGCGAGTATAAGCGCTGTCGTGCGGATCTTTTCGCGGGAAGAAGCCGGAATCAGGCGGCCCCGGGGCGAAAACCTGCAAGCAAGCGCACTGCGCGAGGCCGCGACCCGCCGGCTTGAGCCGGCCAGCCCCTTGCGGACCGGTTATGCCCGCACCACGCCCGGCCGCCCGTCCTGCACGTCGAATCGCGCGGCTAGCACCTGCTCGTCGGTGGGTTCGCGGACCTGCGGCACGTGCCAGAACTCGGCGCTCAGGCGGTCCGCAGCCACCCGTGCGTAGACGTAGCCGTTGTGGCGGTTGTCGAAGAACCTGAGGTGCGGATTGGTCACACGCAGCAGCCGCTCGGCACCATCGGCAACAGCGTCGAGTACGCCACTGAGGCTGTTGAGCGGCTCCGCGTCGCCGCGCGAGGTGATCGAGGGCGCGACGAACTCGGCCGCCGCCGCGCCGTCGCCACCGAGCCGCGCGTAGGCGGCGGGGTTGTTCGGATCGTCGGTGACGTCGAAGGCGTAGGACTCGTGCGCGTCGCCGGTGAAGATCACGACGTTGCGCGTGGCGCGGATCGGCTCGTCCGCGGACGGCGAGCGGATCGGCAGCCATTCGTGCGCGACCTGCGCGGCCGTCGCGCGCCGCAGCAGGTGGTCGCCTTCGGTCTGCGCATCGTGGTTGTCGGCCCCGTCCTTCCAGGCGTCGTTGATGATTTCGTGGTCGTCCCAGATCCAGATCATCGGATGCGCCGCGTGCAGGGCCTGGAGGTCCGCGTCGCTGCGGTATTGCGCATAGCGCCGGCGGTAGTCGTCCAGGCTCAGCAGCTCGCGCGGCGGATCGTGCGCGCGCACGTCATCGCCAGTAGTGACGGTCCGGTAGCAGGCCGCTGAGGTCCGGCTTCACGCACGAGTCGCGTGCCGCCAGTGCGGGCATCGCGCCTTCGGCCACCAGTTCGCGCAGGCCGGCGTCCGCGTACAGGCTCCAGTGGCAGTCGGCACTGGCGGCCGCCGCATCGTCCGGCGTGACCCGGGTCCACAGGATGACCGCGTCGGGCAGCGGATCGCCGCTGGCCACGCCGTGCAGGAAGCGGCCGGTGGTCGACGGTTCGGGCGCGGCGCCGGACGGGCCCCGCCGGGATGGTCATCATCGTCGCAGCCCGGCAGCAGCGCGCCGGCCTGCGTGGCGGCGCCACAGGGCCAGAAGCAGCGCCAGCGGCAGCGCCGCCGAGGGCATCGCGCCGCCGCCGGAGCCGGAGTGGCCGGGAGTGTCGCCGCCGGCTGCGGCGGTCTGGTGCGTCCAGAAGGGGTAGTCGCCGGAGACCATGCTCTGGCCGTCCGCTTCGGCGCGGAGACGGAAAGCGTAGGGCGTGTATGGCTGAAGATCGGCGATACGCAGCGTGACCGGGCCGTCGGCGGCGATGGCCGGCCCCGCGTAGGCCTGCGGATACGCGGGCAGCGTCTGCGTCAGCTCGACCTGGTAGCGCACGCCGGCGACGGCGTCCCAGCCCACGGTCACGCTGTCCGCCGTGGCCTCCACGAGGCGGATGCCGTCGATCGCCAGCCACTGCGGCGCGCTGCCGGTGCCCATGTAGAGCAGCGGGTCGCGGGTGTTATCGATCAGCTCGCGGATGTCGCCGGGTGGGAACGGGTAGGGATCGCTGATCTGCGGATAGTCCCCGTTCTCCAGTGCGGCGGCCAGGCGTTCCAGCTCGCCCAGGTGCCAGGGCAGCCAGGGCCGCGCGGCCGATTCGAGATGGCTGCTGTTGTGGCGCTGCCCGAAGATCGCGCCGCTCATGTGCAGCCAGATTTCGGTGGCCAGCCGCTGCTTGAGCAGCAGGGTTTCGAGCTGCGCGTAGGCTGCTGCATCGAGGTTCTCGCGCAGGCCCGCAAGCGCCTGCAGGTTGCGGTCCGCCAGCGCCACCGCCTCGCTTTTCTCCTGCAGCAGTTCGAGCAGGGTCTGGCGGTTCGGGGCCAGCAGCTGTTGCGTGACCGGCTGGTAGTCGGCATTCCACTGCGCGATGTTCTTGTCGAGCAGCAGGGTCAGGGCGTCCAGGCCGCTCTCGGGCAGCGTGCTGCCTTTCTTGTAGGCCCAGTCGCCCTTGGCGTAGTACATCTTGCGCCCGATCCAGTAGCTGCGCTGGAGGATCCCGACCAGTTCGGCCGCTGCCGCGCTGCCCTGGGCCAGGCCGAAGCGGGTGCTGACGAAGCCGGCGAGGATCTCGCGCCAGTCGGTGTCCGGGTCCTGCACCAGCAGGGCCTGCGCGTCGATGTTGGCTTCGTTGAGCGTGCCGAAGGCCGGGTGTTCGTAGCGGTCCACGCGACAGGCGCTGCCGATGAAGCGGCCCTCGGCGCCGGCGGCGAATTTCTCACGGGTCTCGCGGTAGCGCTGCGCGAAATACTCCGCGGCCACGAAGGGGATGGTGCTGCGGCCCCAGTATTCGCCGGCGCAGTCCAGCTCCAGGAACTGCGGATGCGCGCCGACATCGGCGATCAGCGGATCCAGCGGGTAGTAAGGCTCGAAGTCGTTGGGCTCGGACTTGGTCATCACCGTGATCGGCCGCTGCGTCTGGGCCAGCGCCGCGCGCAGGAAGGGAATCTCCAGGCCCTTGTGGTAGAAGCTGCGCACGAACACCTGCTTGCCGAACTCGTCCATCACCACGCGCGACACCGCCTCGATCATCGCCTTGTAGCGCTCGGCGATGCGGGCGTACTGCGCCGCCTGGCAGCTGGGCAGGACGGTACTCAGTTCCGAAGGCGCGCTGCCGAAGCTGATCACCACGCCGTCGATCTCCGGGATGCGGGTCAGCAGGTCGCGGTAGCGCTGCATGCGCGCCTGCATGTCGGCGCCCTCGGGGTCGAAGCAGAAGCTCAGGCGCTCTTCGCCCAACTCCTGGGCCCAGACCAGCACCTGGGTGCCCTCGGCATGGATCGCGCTGGCAAGCAGGCGCACGCGTTCGACGACTTCCGGATCCTCGAACTGGTCGACGCGGGTGACGATGCGGTGCGAAAGCTGGGCATGCGTCACCCCGTATTCGCGCATCCGCGCGATCACCGTGAGGTTGTAGGCGGTGTCGTCCTGGGTGAGGATCCAGCCGTGATGCGGCAGGCGCTCGGCGGCCCATGCCGGCGCCGCGAAGCCGCACAGCAGGGTGACCAGGACCGGGACCAGGGCCGCCGCGTACCGCGGCAGTGCAGGGCGCAACATCCGGGGCTTCGGGAGTGGCGGCGGCAGTGGGGCAGTGCTCATGGCAGGATCGCCGGTGGCGCAACGGGAATTGGGATGTGCAGGCAGTCCTCGTCCTGCTCCACGGGTGCCGCCAGCCGCAATGTCTTGGGGAGCGCCGCCGCCGCGACGGTTGCGGCACGCGTCGCCGGCTGTGCGGAGTCGACGACGAAGATCTGCTGGCTGCGGTCGCGCTGCAGCCGGCGCGCGTTGCGGGTGCTGGCGAGCACGGTGTAGGGACCGGCCGGCACCGGCCAGGTGTTGATGCCGCGGCTGTCGAGCAGGCTTGCGGCACCCCATTGCGCGCCGTCGTAGGCCGCGTGCATCACGCGCCAGCGCCAGTCCGCGCTGCGGCTGTCGAACCAGCTCAGGCGCGGCACTCCGGCCGCATCCAGCCCCAGACGTGGGCGATGGGCCGAGGCCGCAGCTTCCTCGGCCACAGACTGCGGCTCGATGAAGTCGTGCGTCGCCGGCTGGCGTGCCGTTGCCAGAAGGCGCAGGTTCGCGCCGGAAGACCGCAGGGGTTTGCTGTCCCAGACGACATGCGTGCGGCCGGCGGCATCGACGATCAGGTCGGGATGGCGGTCGGCGGTGTCGGCGGCGCCAAGAAACACCGGCGTTTCATCGCGGCCCAGCCGCATCACGGCGATCTGCCAGTCGTCGGGGCTGGTGCCCTCGCCGTAGCCGACGCCACCGGTCCACAAGGGATCGAGGTCGCTGCGGTTATCCTGCCAGGCGACGACCGGCGTGGCGCCGTCGAGCGCGATGGCCGGCCACACCGAGGCCGGGTAACGCGCGCTGCGGGCATCGAGCGGCGAGCCGGCGTCGATGTCCTTGTCCGCGCGGCTCAGGTTCACCGCTTCGGCGACGACCCCGTCGGCACCCACGGTGGTGTACCAGACGTCGAAGGGTGCGCCGCTCGTGATCTCCTGCCAGACCAGATGCGCCGCGCCGTCGGCGGCGAGCGCGAGGTCCGGGTGCATCGCACGGCCGTCGCTACCCCGCACGGGGATTTCGGGGCCAAAGCTGAGGCCGCCGTCCTCACTCACGCGCAGCCAGATCGCCGGTCGCCGCGGGATCTGTCCGGCGCGCTCGTCCTGCCAGGCGACGACGATGCGCCCATCGTGCGCGGCGACCTTGGGAAAGCGCGCGCTGGTCGAATCGGACAGCGTCTGCGGCGCCGACCAGCGGCCGTCGGCGCTGCGCGCGAGATACTGCACGCGCGTGGCCAATGGGTCGTGCACCTCGGCGACCAGGTGCAGCCTGCCGGCGGCCGCGTCGAAGGCTGCATCGGGGAAGCCGGCGAACTCGCCGGGCGCGCCCAGCGCGTACTCGGCGCCGTCGTCCCGGCCCGCGTCCGGCGGCGGCACGAATTCGCCGACCGGCTCCACCGATGCCGCCGAGACGAAGATCGGCGAAGTCGCCGCGCGCAGTTGCGACAGTAGTTCCTGGAACAGGTTCTCGATTTCGTAAGGTCCGAGCAACAGGCCCGTCAGCAGGCTGGCAGGTTCGGCGAGTCCGATGCTGCGCAGTTCGGCGCGATACCAGGTCGGTTCTTGCGGCGTGACGACGTCGATCAGATGCGTATCGCCGCCGGGCGCACCGGCCAGCGCGATGTTGGCGATCGGCCCGGCGCTGCGCCCGGGCGCCGCATAGATCAGCAGCCGGCTGCCGAGCCCGGCTTCGACCCGGGCGCGCAGGCGGCCCCGGATCCCGGCTGGCACCAGCACCTCCTGCCCGGCGAGTGCCTCGAACGTGCCGTCACCGTCGAAGTCCGCGTCCAGGGTCACGCGGGGCGTTGTGGGCCCGTTCGAGTACACGATGGTGCTGCCGCCGCGCAGGCTGTCGAGTACCGCGCGTTCGTTCAGCATTGGCGTCAGCGTCGCCGTGGCCGGCCGCAGCGGCGTTCCGCCGAGTGCCCAGAGTTCCTTGAAATGGTTGTCGCTGGCCCCGGCGATGCCGAAGCGCCAGCCGGCGTTCCAGCGGTTTTCGGCGTAGTCGATCTCGGCTTCCGGGTTCTCGGCGCGGTTCCAGACTTCGACCAGATCCACGCCGACGGCATCGGCGTGCGGCCTGGGACTGCCGTCGTCGTTCGCGGAGTCCCGATCCGGGTGCGCAGTGACCCAGGCCGCGCCCTGGCTGTGCGCGAGCCAGATCGATTCCTGGACCACGCGGCTCTCGGGCGCGCCTTCGAGGGCCGCGTTCTGGTCGATCATGTCGACCGCGCCGTGCACGGTGGCGTGCGGGCGGCCATTGGCCTCCTCGCCCGGAATCAGCAGCACGCGGTCCGAGGTCCATTGCGGATCGTAGTGCTGGTCATAGGTCCGGTGGTCGGTGATCGGCAGGAAATCCGCGCCCAGATTGCCGGCCAGGCGCAGGATGTCGCTGATCGGCATGTTGCCCGGCGCGCGGTCGTCGAGGGTCTGGCGCGGCAGGCTGCCGTCCGAGCTGTGGTCGGAGTGGGTGTGCAGGTCGCCCTCGTACCAGTCCGCGGCTTGCGCGGGGACCGGCTCGAAGCGCGCCGTCGCCTGCAGGCTGCCGGAGGTGCTCAGGGTGCAGACGGTCGTGGTGCTGTCGGCGCAGGCGCCGTCCCAGCCGGCGAAGCGCCCGCCGCGCGCGGGCACGGCCAGCAGCGTGGGCAGCGTGCCGGCGGCGAAGTCCAGCGTGCAGCTGGCGAAACAGTCGCGAGTGCGCGGCGAGCTCGAGACCTGCCCCTCGCCCTCGACCGTGAGCTGCAGGCTCAGCGGGTCGGCGGGCGTGGGGCCAGACCCGCGCGAATCGTCACTGGAGCCGTCGCAGCCGGCCAGCAGCGCGACGCACAGGAGCACGCTCGTCGCGGCAGCGCGTGCCTTCCCGGCCCAATCAGGAGTCGGAGACATGAGGACAGGGCCTTTCAAAGGGGTTCGCTGCGGTGGTGCAGGGCGTTGCGCAGGCGCGTGTGCGCGAGCACTTTTCCGGTTTCCTCCGCGCCGAGGTCGGGCTGCGGCTCGAGCGCGAACAGGCGCCGCGCCGTGGAATCGCGTGCCTGGATTTCGAAGCGGTCGATCTCGGTCAGCTCGCCGCCGGCGAGGCTATTGTCCTCGCGGTCGACCGCCCAGGTGACGGCGGTCAGCCGCGGGCCGTCGACGAGGTACTCGGTGAAGCAGTAACGGATGGCCTCGGTCGCCGACCACTCGCTGATCGAGCCGAAGCCGCGCAGGCTGGAGCCGCCGGCGCCGCCCGCCACCTGGATGTAGCCGTCCTCGCGTGGGCGGTTGCGCCCCATCGGGACCGAGCGCTGGTAGATGTGGTCGTGTCCGACGAGGGCGAGGTCCACCCCGTAGCGCAGCAGCTTGCCCTCTTCGAGCAGCACCAGCGAGGCATTGGCGGGTTCGCGACCTTCCTGGTCGGTCCAGATCGTGTAGTGCTGGACCAGCACGATGAAATCGATCTCGCCGCTGGCGCGCCGCTGGGAGGCCTGCGCCAGTGTGCGCTCCATCCAGGCGAGTTCCGCGATCAGGTCCGCATCCTGAGCGATGTTGCGGCCGACCAGGCTGCCGCCGGTACTGAACACGAAGTGGACGTTGCCGTAGTCGAAGCTGTAGCGATAGCCGAGCCCGGGCTGGCTGACGCGGTTCTTGTAGGCTGCACCGCCATTGTCTTCCTCTTCGTGGTTGCCGGGCGCGCTCAGCATCGGAATGCGCGAGGCACAGGGATCGAGGCGGTTGAACCAGTCGTCCCAGGCCGGATGGTCGCCGTTGGCGTAGGACAGGTCGCCCGCGATGATGAAGAAGTCCGGCTGCACGGCCTGCACGCCATCGAGCACCGCCAGGCTGGCTTCGTTGCGGCCATGATCGCCGAAGTGACAGAAGCGGAAGGCGCCCTGCGGCGCTGCCGGCAGTACGCGCACGTCGGACCAGGCGCCGGGGGCCCCGACCCGGTAGCGCACCGGCAGCCCCGGTTGCAGGCCGACCATCGTCGCCGCGTGGGTCAGGGCGTCGACGCCGTGCGTCTGCTGCGCCTGGCCGCCTGCTCGCGCCGGGAAGGGCTCGCAGGCAATCTGCTGACCGCTCATGTCCGGCGGCACCGGCCCGTACTCGACGAACGTGCCAGGATCGTCGAGGCCGTCGGTGAACCAGCTCAGCGTGCGGGTGCTGACCGGATCGCCGGTAAAGCTGGCGTGCAGGCCGCGCGGTGCTGCCGCCGCGGTCGGCACGGCGCAGCCCTGCGGCTCGCCGGCCCCGCCCGAGCTTGCGTCCGAGCCGCTGCCGCAACCCGGCAGCCAGGGCAGGCCGGCCAGGCCGACGCCCGCGCGCAGCAGGAATCGGCGCCGCAGGTCCACCGGTGGGCGGGCGATCAGGGGGAGCGGTTTTCTGTTCGTGGGCATGGTCATGTTCCGAAGTGGGATGGGGCGGTCGCCGCGGGCGGCAGACGATCGGCTGGTGATCGAAGGCGACGATGTCGGTGACCTCTGCGGCTGCGCAGTCACCGTCGAACACGTCGCTGGCCAGGTGATCGATGTTGAACAGGCTGGCGTAAGTCGGCTCGGCGTCGGGGCCGGCGGCCGTGAGCAGGTGGAAGCGCAGGCCCTCGCCGACGTAGCGGTTCCAGGTCGCCGCGCTGGCGTCCCAGAACATGCGCGCCGGATCGACGTTGAGGTCGCCGAGCACGAGGGTGCGGGCGCTGTTGGCCGCCGGCGCGCCGCTACCGCCGCCGATGTCCGCGAACACCTGATCGAACTGGCGCGCACGGCAATCCTGGTCGGCGCGGGTGATGCCGGACTTGCCGTGCACGTTGACGACGGTGAACTCCTTGCCGTTGGCCAGGTCCAGCACGCCGCGGCCGATGCGCGAACCGCCGCCGCAGCCTTCGACGCGCGCGCCGGCGAGATGATCGAGGCACAGATCGGCTTCGCAGCCGCGCCAGCCGCGCGCGAACAGTCGGGGATGCCGGTGTTGAAGGTCATCGCGACGAAATCGGTCAGCGGCGCGCCGGCGGGCGGCGCGCCATCGCCGCCGCAGCCGGCCGTGGCCAGCGCCAGCGCGGCGCACATTGCCTGCGCAGCGCCTTGCGTGTGCGCATCCTCAAGCCCCCCGATGCGCGGTGGCCGGCGCCGGCGCGCGTCGGCTGCCCTGCGTCGGCTGCGGGCTGGCCACTGTTTCCAGATGCGGCGCTCCGACCTGGGAGACGAACTGCCGCAGCAGCGTCTGCTCCGGCGACGTCTGCGGGCCCGGAACCTCCCACAGCTCGCAGACCAGCGCCTCCGCGGTCAGGTGCGCGAGCGCGTAGCCGTAGGTGCGCCAGTTGAAGTAGCGCAGCTGCGGATTGACCAGGCGCGCGGCGTCCTCGACCAGCACCATGATCGGCGTCGCCAGTGGCAGGTACACGCGGGCGTAGGTCTCGTAGTCCGCGTACGGCGGCTGCCCGCCGTGGGCCGCCGCGTGGAGCGCGCCAGCCACGACCTCGACGCCGCTGGCGCGGCCGATCGCCGAGGGCACGATCTCGACGCCGACCACGCCCAGCGTGCCGCCGCCGTTGACCGGGTTGTACGCCGGCAGGCCGGCGGTCTCGACCAGGTCGTCGGCGAACCAGCCGTGGCTGTCGCCGGACATGACCAGATTGTCGATGATGCCGTTGTCGCGCAGGAAGCCGTAGAGCTCGTCGCGTGCCGCCGGATATTCGCCCCAGCCGCTGCTGTACAGCTCGGGGCCGTTGGGGTTCAGGCCCAGCGTCTCGAACAGGCCCGGCAGCGGCGCGGTGAACAGCAGCAGCTGCGCCATGTTGATCTGGTTGACGATCACGCGCTGCACCGCGCCGCGCTGTTCCTTGGACTCCAGCAGCACGCGCTGCAGCCAGGCGGCCTGCGACTCGCCGAGCAGCTTGCCCATTTCGCTGGGCGCTGCGGGATCGCCGTGGCGGCGCAGGTCGATCAGGATCACGTCGGCGAGGTCGCCGTAGGGCAGATAGCGGTGGAACAGCTCTGCGGCTTCGCGCGCCACGTGGGCGATATTGGTGTCGGGCGACGGTGGCGGGCCGAATTCACCCGAGCCGTCGGGCAGCGGCGGCCGCGACGGCGTCCACAGCCAGAACACCCGAGCCGCCTCGGCACGGGTGAATTCGATGCCGGTGTCGGGATCGGTGGCCTCGTCGACATCGTGCTGGTCCGGCATGACGGCGAAGGCGACCGACTGGTGCGCCTCGAGCAGGTCCGGGTCGGCGTAGTACAGCGCGTAGCGGCGGCCGCACTCGTCAGCGTTGCGCCAGTCGCGGAAGTCGACGTATTCCGGGTCGAAGACATCCTTGCGCGCGCGGTACCACTGCTTGTCGTCGGGGTAGTCGTAGACGTGGTCGCCGGCGTGGCAGAACAGGTCGAGGTCGTCGCGCTCGGCGATGCGCGCGTAGGCATGGAAGTCCATCGACCAGTACGAGGAGCAGGCGGCGTGCGCGATGCGCAGCTCGGCCACCGCGTCGCCCGGCGCCGGCGCGGTACGCGTGCGGCCGGTGATCGAGCGGTGGCCGAGCGCTGCGAAGGCGTAGTAGTAGGTCGTCGCCGAGCGCAGCCCGGCGACATCGACCTTCACGGTCCAGTCGAGGCCGCGGTCGGTTTTGACCGTGCCGCGGCTGACGATGTCGTTGAGCGCGGGATCGGTGGCGACGAGCCAGTCGACCGCAATCTCGGTCAGCCCCTGCGGATCGGCAACGGCCCAGCCGCGCGCGTCCGGCACGGTGACGCGCGTCCACAGGATCACGCGGTCGGCCAGCGGATCGCCGGAAGCGACACCGTGGCCGAAGGGCAGCAGCTCGACCGCGGCCGGATAATCCCAGTCCGGCGGCGGCACGAAGTCGACTACGGGCGCGGCGTCGGCCGGCGCGTCCGCGCTGTCGCCGCAGGCGCTCAGGCCGCCGAGCGCGGCGTAGGCGCCGAGTGCGGTACTGGCGCGGATGAACCCGCGGCGATCGATCGGCGGACTCATTTCGCTTTCTCCGTCTGCGCTGCGGTCACGCTGCCGTGAACGGTCCGCTGACTTCGTAGGTGATGCCGCCGGAAAGGTGCCCACCACGCTGGGAGCTGAAGTACAGGCGCGTGCCGTCCGGCGAGAACGCCGGGCCGGTGATTTCCGAGCTGTCCTGGCCGGTGACCTGCAGGATCGGCACGACCGTGCCGTCCGGCGCGATCGCCGAGATGCGCATGTCGCCGCCGTCCTCGGCGACCACCAGATCGCGTGTCGGGCCATAGACCACGCAGTTGTCGACGCCACGCAGCGGCGCTTCGTCCCCGCCGTACAACTCGGCCGCGTAGATCAGCTCGATGGTCTGTGCCGCCGCGTCATAGGCCCAGACGCGGTTGCCGGACTTGCAGGTGAAGTAGACCAGGTCGTCGACGTACCAGATGCCTTCGGAGCCGGCGAACACGGTTGCCTCGGCGATGCGGTTGTTGTTCTGGGGGCGGTCGGGATTGCGCGCGTCGATCCACTGCACGGCCAGCGGCGGGGAATCGAGCGGGATGTCGCGCGAATCCGCGATGCCGGGCACGACCATGACCTGTAGCACGCCGTCCTGCAGCGCGGGGCGCGCGGCGTCCGCCGGCCAGTCGGCGGCGCTCGGCACGAAGCGGTAGAACGTCGCGTCGCCGGAGTCCTCGGTCAGGAACAGCTGGCGGCGCACCGGATCGACCGCGACCGCTTCGTGATCGAAGGTGCCCAGCGCCGGCAGCGCGCGTGCATCCCGGATGCTGCCGAACGGATCGCATTCGTGCACGCGCCCGGTCGCGATCTCCTCGCAGGACAGCCAGCTGCCCCAGGGCGTCGGGCCGCCGGCGCAGTTGAGGATCGTGCCGGCGAGGATGCGGTAGGCATCGACACGGTTGCCCTGGGCATCGAAGCGGATCGCGCCGACGCCGCCGGGCACGGACTCGCTGTTCGACACGTAGACCCAGCCGCCGTCGTCGGCCGGAAAGGTCGCGCCGCCATCGGGAAAGGTGTGCCAGTTGTAGCCGAGCAGCGGGGCGAGCAGGTTGCCGAGCAGATCGGACACCACCGGCAGCCCCGACTCGGCGATGACCCGCGAGGTGAAGCCCTCCGGCAGCCGGATGCCGTTCGCATCGGGCTCGCGCAGCGCACCGAGCTTCGTCAGCGACGGCGCCAGTACAGTGCCTCCCGGACCGGAGCCAGAGTCACTGCAACTCCACAGCAGCGGCCCGGTGGCGACGATGCCGGACGTGGCGAGGCTGCGGCACAGGAAGTCGCGGCGGCTGAGGCCGTGCGGGCTGGGACGCGAAAAGCGGTGCGGCAGGGGGCGAAACATTGTGCAACTCCGGCGGTGGGTATGGGGCAGATCAGGGTGCGAGCGGCGGCGCGTCCGGCCGGGGCGCGCTGGGCGCGTCGACCGCAGTCAGCGGGTTGTGGCCGCCGCCCTCGTCGCCGGCGTCCGGCGTCGCGTAGCCGGCGGCGAAGCGCTCGCCGAATTCCGGCGTATCGATCGTGTCGACGAACCAGAACTCGCCCTGCGCCCGCGACGACGTGAGATCGAGCAGCACGTAGCCGTGGCTGGCCAGCTCGACGTACTTGATGTGCGTGTTGAGCAGGCGCACGACGTCGGCGATCGGGTCCAGTTGCGCCGAGTTGCCGCTGGTCACCGAAGGGCAGACGAACTCCGCCCCGACCGAGCCGACGCCGGTGCGCGGCGTGTAGCTCAGCGGGTTCCCCGGATATTTCGTCAGCTCGCTGGCCCAGGACGTGTGGATGTCACCGGAGAGCACGATGTGGTTGCGCTGGCCGGCCTGCGCCCACTGGTCGAAGATGCGGTTGCGGTTGGCCGCATAGCCATCCCACTGGTCCGGGTTGCCGGGAATGCCGCCGGAGACCAGGCCCAGCGTGTTGAGCAGGTGAAGCTGGGCGAACATCGTCTGGTTGCCATAGACGCGCCAGGTGGCGCGGCTTTTCGCGAGCCCGGCGGCGAGCCAAGCCTCCTGCTCAAGGCCCAGCATGGTCCGCGCCGGGTCCTCGACGATGCCGACGTTGAGCAGGCTCGGCGCCGGCTCGCTGCGGCCGAACAGCCGCGTCTCCAGCATGACGAGCTCGGCCAGATCGCCGAAGTCGAAGCGGCGGTAGATGCGGGTCAACAGCGACGGATCCGGCGTGCGGATCGGCAGCCACTCGTGGTAGGCCTGCGTCGCCGCCGCGACACGCAGCAACCAGTCGCCCTCGCTGTCCGGCTGGTGGTTCTCCGCGCCGCCGGACCAGCTGTCGTTGGCCGTCTCGTGATCGTCCCAGGCGCAGATGAAGGGATGCTGGCGGTGGCACTCCTGCAGGTCCGGGTCGCCGCGGTACTGCGCGTAGCGCGTGCGGTAGTCGGCGAGCGTGACGATCTCGTGCGCCGGCTCGTGCGCGCGCCCGAGTTCGCCGTCGCTGCCACTTTCGTAGATGTAGTCGCCCAGGTGCAGCACCGCGTCGAGATCGGCGCGTGCGGAGACGGCGCGGTAGACGTTGAAGTAGCCGTTGGAGTATTTGGAGCAGGACACGGCCGCCAGCCGCAGGCGGTCGACCGCGCCCACCGGCAGGGTGCGGGTGCGGCCGACCGGCGAGCGCGCGCCGCCGGACTCGAACTGGTAGTAGTAGGTCGTGCCCGGCGACAGGCCGACCGGATCGACCTTGACTGTGTAGTCGCGGCCGCCGTCGGTGACGACGCGCTCGTCGATCAGCGCCTGCGTCATCTCCGGATCGGCGGCGACGCGGTAGCGCACGCGCACCGGGCCTTCGACCTCGGGCGTCACGCGCGTCCACAGGATCACGCGGTCGGCCAGCGGATCGCCGCTGGCGACGCCGTGGCGGAAGGCAACGGCGCCGCCGGCGTCGTCCGGTGCGTCCGACTCCGCGCAGTGGGTCAACAGCGGCAGCAGGCTGCTGCCCGAAACGAGGCTCAAGCCCCGCAGGAACGTGCGACGGTCCATGAATCCAGCAAGCCCCCACCCGACGAAAGACGACAGACGAAAGGCGATATATATCTCGGCGCCGTGACAGGGATGTGAAAGCCCCAAGTCGTAATGTCCCGTTCGTGCCAAGTACGAATGTCCCGTTCTGGTTTTCGAGGGGTTGGTGATGGACGAAGGGATATTGACGATGAGGGTGAAGGAGCTGGGGCTGACGGTGCGGCAGGTCAAGCGGCTGCTGGCGCGGCATCGGCAGGACGGCGATGCGGGCGTGGTGTCGCGGCGGCGGGGTGCGCCCGGCAACCGGCGCCTGTCGGCGTCGCTGCCGGCGCGTCGAGCGCGCCAACCAATAAGACCTCGCAGATCCCCCTCGATCAGCACCGCATGCATTACGTCAAGGGCAAGGTCCGCGTGCACCGCTATCCCGACGGCGCCCTCGCTCTGCTCCATGGCCCCAGAAAACTTGCTGACTACGACGCCTCCGGCGGCCTCACCACAACCCTAACCACAATCCACTCACAGGCCGCTGCGTATCAGCGGGATGGCGCAGGACGTGGCGGCGACCAGCAATGTCCGGATGCGTTCGACGGGTGGCGGCTTGATCGAAACCACGGCAAGGCTGGCGAGGCCGCCGAACAGAATCGCCCGGCCGGCCCAGGCGGCCTGCGGGGCATCGATTCCGGCACCGCCGAGGATCGGTTTCAGCCAGGTGAAGATCGAGTTGAAACAGCCGTTTCCGCAGAAAATCAGCGCCAGCAGCGGCAGCTTGCGCGGCAGTTTCAGCAGGGCGCCGACGCTGCGCCAGCCTTCGCCGCCGGCCGTGCTCGGCGCCCGCGGATCGGCGGGCAGCAGCAATACGGTCGGCACGGCGAGGGCGCATCCATCATCAGGCGTCTTCGAACAGCGATTGCAGATAGGGGTTCATGAATACGCCGGCGGGGTCGAGTCGGCGGCGCAAGGCATGAAAGTCGTCCCATCGCGGATACAGGGCGGCCAGCTGCGGGGCTCGCAGCGCGTGCATCTTGCCCCAGTGCGGGCGGCCGCCATGATTGCGGAAGATTGCCTCGGCGCCGTCGAAATAGGCGCCGTAGTCCATGCCCTGGTACTGGTGGACGGAAATCGCGACAGAATCGCGGCCGTGAAAGGGGCTCAGCCAGATGTCGTCGCCGCGCACATAGCGGTATTCCACCGGGAAGTGCACGCGAATCGACCGCCGTTCCACGAATTCCGCCAGCTCGCGCAGGGCGCAGGCGCCGTTTTCGGCCGGCAGTTCGTATTCCATTTCGTTGAAGCGAACCCAGCGCACCGTCGAGAACGCGCGATGTGCATCTGCGACCATGCTGCCGGCATCGCCCTTCATCGACCAGGCCATCAGTCGTGACAGCGGCGCGCACCAGTCCGGATTGGCGCGCGCCAGCTTGGAGATCAATCCCAGGGCACCGTTCTCGATCACGATTTCGCTGGCAGTGGTCAGCGCAGTGCGCGATTTCGGTTCCTCGCTGAGCTGCATCAGCTTGACGCCGGTCTTGCGGGTGTGTGGAAACCAGTAGAACTCGAAGTGACGGTGATCCCGTGCCAGCGTGGGCGCCTGATCCAGGCATTCGTCCAGATCCATCGCCAGTTTCTGCAGACGCAGGCGATAGGCTGGCTGCAACTGCAGCTGCAGTTTGGCGATCACGCCCAGCGCACCCAGGGACACGCGGGCGGCGGCGAACACCTCCGGATTCTCGGTGGCCGAGCAGTGCAGGCTGCTGCCGTCGGCGAGCACCAGCGTCATGCCGACCACCTGCGTGGAAATCGAGCCGAGCCCCAGGCCGGTGCCGTGGGTGCCGGTCGATACTGCGCCGGCCAGCGCCTGGCGGTTGATGTCGCCGAGATTCTGCATGCCCAGGCCCTGCGCCCGCAGCAGGCCGCCCAGCGGTTTGAGCGAAGTCCCGGCCCAGACCGTCGCTCGCGTGCCGTCGACCGCTTCCACGCCGCTGAGGCCGGACAGGTCGAGCAGAGTGTCCGAGGTTTCGACCAGTGGCACGAACGAATGCCCGCTGCCGCAGACGCGCAGCCTGCGGCCGGCCTCGGCGGTCTGCCGCACCACCGACTGCAACTGTTCCAGGCTTTGCGGCCGCGCCTGTCGTTTGGGCGTGAAGCGCACCCGGCCCGACCAGTTGCGCCAGCGCGCGCGGCTTTCGGATATCAGGGCGGCAGAGTCCTTGCTGTCCATCGTGTCGGGCCCGGGTCGTGAATCAGAAGAAGCAGCGGCCGGCGCCGCGATAGGTCGGCACCTCATCGACGATGCGACCATCGCGCATCAGCAGCAGATACTTGAAGCGCTCCGCCAGCTCACCGGCCTTGGCATGCCGGAAGAACACCGGTGCCCCCAGCGGGAGCTTGAGGTCCGGCGGGAACTGGACCGGCGTCTGGACTTCACCGGCCCCCTCCAGCTCGATCAGCTTGCCGCCAGTCGGCAGAAACGGACGCGGTAGTCGGTCGGCACCCGATGGGCCGGACGCGACGTAACCACCGCCGGCACAGGTGAGCACGCCCTCGCAGGGAATGCGGGCCGCCGACAGTGCGAAGTACAGCGCCGGTTCGTGGCGGAACTGGCGAAAGTGATCGAACAGCGCCGGTGAATACAGGCCCGAGCCGGCCGCGGCCTCGGTGACGCAGGGGTCGGCTGCAGTCGATTCCAGGCTGCCGGTACCGCCGCCGTTGACGAATTCCAGATCGTGTCCGGCGGCGCGCAGGGCCGTGATCACGGATTGACGCCGCTTGTGAATCTCGGCAATCGAACGCCGCTTCATTCGCCGGATCATGGCGTTCTTGATGCGTTTGCCCGGTAGGTCGTCCTGCAGGCCGGCGATCTGTGCCTCATAGCCCATGACACCGACCAGGCGCACCTTGCCTTCGCTGTTCTCGATATGTCGGGCCAGCTCCAGCGCCTGTTGCGGGGTGTCGACCGGAGACCGCCGTACACCGAAATGCACCGCCGGAAAACGGCTCGACATGTCGACATCGATCGCCACGTCGAAGCTCACCGAAAATCGGCGCGCCGCCGCGACCAGGGCATCGATGTGGGCGGGCTCGTCGATCATCAGCACGATGCGCGCGGGACTTTCGGCGACGGCCGCCAGGTCGACCGGCTCCACCGTGGGGTAGGCGATCAGCAGATCGTCAAAACCCTGTGTTGCCAGCCAGGCCGCTTCGCGCGCCGAAAAGCACAGCAGCCCGCGGAAACGCTGATCCAGCCCCTGTACGAGTCGCATGATCTCGGTGCAGCGTATCGACTTGCTGCCGAGCCGGATCGGCAGCATGCCGGCGCGTGCCAGCATGGTCCGCGCATTGGTTTCGATCAGATCCAGGTCGGCCACCGCCAGTGGCAGGGGCCGACCCGCGATCGCATCGGCCAGTGCCTCGTAGCGGGCCTGCGGTGCCTGCGCCTGGTTCATCAGTCGACGCTTCCTTCGTCTGTCAGCCTGAGCAGCGCATTGACCAGGCGCGCGCGCTGGGTCGGGGAAAACGGGGACAGCTGCATCAGCTCCATCATCCACAGCCCTTCCGTGGCGAGGTGCACCACGGCGGCGCGTTCCAGGCTGAGGCCCTGTGCCAGTTTGGGGAATCGTGCCTGAAAGAACTCGCGTACCGGCTCCAGCAGCGCCGGATCGTTGGCGACAGCCGCCAGCATCGACGCGGCGACCTGATCATTGCCCAGCGGATTGCCGGTGGATGCGGCGACGTAGGCGCGCATCTGGCGGCCCGGACCATTGCCGGCCGAATCCGCCACGGCCTGACTACCGGCGATCGAGCGTTCCACCAGGCGTTCCACCATGGCCCGCAACAATGCGTCCTTGCTGGGAAAGTGGTACATCACGCCGCCTTTGCTGACGGCCGCTTCCTGGGCCACGGCGTCCAGGGTCAGGCGTGCTGCCGAGGCGTGCAGCACCACGCGTTCGGCGGCGTCGAGCATGGCTTCGCGCGCACTGGGGCGGCCGCGGCCGTTGGAGGACGGCGCGGCCTTGGAGCTTTGAGTCTGGATCATATTTGATTTAATGTACCAACTGGTCGGCACACTAAATGCAAGAAAAAAGCCGCGTCAAGACCATTCCCGCCAAGGACACGGATGGAAGGTCTTGAAGACTAAATATGTGCAGTACGGGAGGCGTCATGGAAGATAGGGAAAAGTTGCAGCCGCAGATTCGATGTGCGGGTCTGCAGGGTGTTGAAGCGAATCTGGTGGCCGCCGATGTTGACGTGGTGGCATTCTGTGGGCAGCTCGGTGTCGATATCGAATGCCTGCGCAATCCCGAGGCGCGTCTCGACGTGGCGCGCTTCGTCGAAGTGCTGGAACTGGCGGCGCGAGCCTGCGAAGAGCCGTCGCTGGGGCTCAAGCTTGGCATGACGCAGTCGATCGGCACCTTCGGGATGCTCGGCGAGCTGTCCTGCCAGGCTCCGGATCTGGGCACGGTCGGTCAGAGCGTGTCGCGCTTCTTCTTCATGCACCAGGAGCGTGCGGCACTGGATATCCGGATCGAGGGCCGCGACGCGATACTCAGCTACGCGATTCGGGACGCACGCGTGATCGATTATCGCCACGACGCGGAGATGGCCATGGCCAAGGCCCTGCGCATCGCCCGCACGCTCAGCGGTCGGGCGGACTGGCGACCGCGCGCGGTCTGCTTCGAGCATCCGGCACCGCGTGACACCAGCCTGCATCGCGAGTTCTTCGGCGCGCCGGTGTACTTCGCCAGACCCTACAACGCCTTGCTGTTCCCGACGGACTGGCTCAGCGCACGTTTGCCGGGCGGCGATCCCGACAGTCTGGAAGCGCTGGCGCGCGCCGCCGCACAGCAGCTTCCGCGCCTGCCAGCCGAGGACATCCAAGGCCAGGTTCGACGCCAGATCGTGCGTGGCCTGCGCAGCGGCATGCTCAGCGCCGTGGCGGTGGCCGCGGCGCTGGGGCTCAGCGAACGCACCTTGCAACGTCGTCTGCAGGAATCCGGGCAGACCTTCCACGCCCTGGTCGACAACACGCGTCTGGAGATGGCGCGACGCTACCTGGCCGAGCCGCATCTGACCCTGACCGATATCTCGGCGGCTCTGGGTTATTCCGAGCCCAGTGCGTTCTCGCGAGCCTTCCGCCGCTGGACCGGACACAGCCCGTTCGCCGAGCGCGCTTCGTTGATCCGTGAACGTGTGCAGTGGGTGCCGCCACGCAATTTCGCTTCGGGCTTCCCGGGCCAGCGCGCGCACTGAGCCCGGGCTCGCGTTCTGGCGCGAGCAGTCAATGCCCAGCCGCCAGGGCAGGGGGGATAGTCGGGCCTCGTGTCTGGAGGCATTGCGGCATCGTCAAGACAGTCGGCAGCGGCAGGCGGCGCTGTACCGGGTCACGCGTTCCTCGTCCGTCCAGCCCGCCTCGGCGCCGGTCAGCGCCCTGGCGGACGGGACCGGCTACACATTCACGTTCCGCTTTCTTCCCGGCGGCAACTACACGGTGGCGGTGACCTGCGAGGCTGACGACGAGGCCCCGGCTTCGCTCGATGGACTGGACTTTATCGAAGTCCCAGCGCGACGCTGGCTGATGGCGAAGACCTCAGCCTCGACTTTCCGGACTGAGGATGTCTCAGCAGGTCATCGTCAGCATGCGCTTGGACTTCGGGTCAACGTAGCGGATCGTGGTCTTCTTGAAGATCAGGTCGACGAACAGATTGCAGATGAATTCGCCCTTGCGCCATTCGATGCAGACGCTGGATTCGTTCGAGTACTGCAGGTGGAAGGTGCCGTCGAAGGCCGGGTAAGTGGTGCGGAACTCCATCAGCTTGAGCTGGCGGCGCACCACGGTCTTTTTCATCGCGGCGTCGACATCCTCGCGGGCGTACCACTGGCGATTGATGTCACGCAGCTCTCCGGTGCTCTCCATCAGCTCGATGTCGTTGGTGCCGCCGAGCAGGCCCACGTAGTAGACCTGCGGCACGCCCGGCGCGAAGAACTGAATGGCGCGCGCGGCGATGTAGGCATCGTCGTTCTGTTTGAGCGCGTCATAGTAGGTGCAGGTGAGCTGGTAGATCGCGCCCACGCTGTGCACGTTGGCGGCGGAGCGGCGCAGGATCGGGTCCGCGCTGCGGGCCGACACGTTGTCGATGAGGTGCTGGATCTTGTCGTGCGGCAACACGCCTTCCACATCCGGAATGCAGATGCCGTCATGCGTATCGAGCACCGTGATCTGGTTGCGAGGACACATGCGCAGCCACTGCTTGAGATAGCGGCTGTCGCCGTCGAGCAGGGAATACAGCAGCAGCGGCGGCAGCGCGAAGCCGTAAGGCCGCATGTGATGCAGCGAGATCGCGTACTGGTAGCTGGGGTGGTCGTGGACCTCGGGCAAGGTCTCGGCGCCGTACTTGGCGGCCACGCCGTTGATCCATGAACAGATTTCGTAGACGTCCGGCTCGACCAGGAAGCAGCTGGTGCCGAGCTTCTTGGTGGTGTAGCCGAAGGCGTCGAGCCGGAACAGCTTGACTCCGCGCGCCGTCAGGAAGCTGATGTAGTTCTCCATCAGATCGTAGGTCAGCTCGGAATCGTAGTTGAGGTCGATCTGCTTCTCGGTGAAGGTGCACCAGACGCGGCCCTCGGTGCCGTCCGCGAAAGTGACTTCCCGGAACGGCTCCTTCTCCTTGCGGATGTGGATCTTGGCCAGATCGTCGGGCCGGATTTCGCCGAGTTGGTCCACGTGCACGAACAGGTCCGCGTATTCGGACTTGTAGCCGTTGACGAGGAAATCCTTGAACTCGACCGATTCGTCGGAGATGTGATTGAGCGTGAGATCCAGGCACAGATCGTATTTGGACGAAATACGTTCGACGTCTTCCCAGCTGCCGTAAACCGGGTCGACTTCCTTGTGTGTCAGCGGCGAAAAGCCGCCGTCCGCATTCGAAGGATAGAGCGGCAGGATATGCACGCCGCCGATGGCCTTGGAAAAATGAGCTTCGATGATCTCGTACAGATCCTTGAGATCCTTGCCCATGCGGTTGGGGTAGCAAATCAGCTGAACCGCGTTGCGTAGCGCCATCGGAGATATTGTTCGGGCAGGCCAGCTGCGACCCTAAACGCTTAGGGCGGGCGCCTGCAAGCCGTGAACGGGCTCTGAAGCTCTGACGAGCGTGGTGCGGGAAAGCCGCACGTCACGTTCTGTGGGAACCGGGGGGGGCAGGCGACCGCCTCCGGTGACCCGGTGGCTGATTTAGAAGTCAGCCCTTACCCGATTAGACCTTTGCCTGCTTGGCACGAGCTGCAAGCCGTCCTTTGCGAAGCAGACGCTCAGAACGCATGACGTGCAGCACAAAGACCTTTTGGCCGTCATGGCGACAGAAGACGCGGCAGGGCGGCTCAACGATCTGACGGTAGCGAGACCGTTTGAGTTCCTGCGGGCGACTACCACTCTCCGGGTGTGCTGCCAGTTGCCCGACGTGCTCCACGATGCGCTTGACCAGCTCCGAGGCTGCAGCAGGATTTTCAAGCGCGATGTAGTCGGCAATAGTGTCCAGGTCGCTTAACGCCGGCTCCGACCAGACTATTTCAGCCATCGCGCGAGGCGCGTCTTGGCTTGGGCGTGGGTAGCCACGCGACCCTCAGAAATCGCCTGCTCTCCGCGAGCGATGCCCTCAAGCACTGTCATGCGCTGTTGCATGAGTTGGTAAGTCTCAACGTCCACCAAGTAGGCGCTGGGCAGGCCGTGCTGGGTAATGAGGATAGGCTCCCTATCCCGCTCGATATCCGAGAGGAGTTCAGTGGCCTGACGCTTAAGGGTAGTGACCAGCTCTGTACGCATGAAGTGACACTATAGTATCACTTCGGGTCGCGCAAGAGGTTGGTGCAAAGATCTGACGCCTACCCGAATTTTTCATAAAAGCGGGTGAATCTCGTATATCACTTTTATATAACTGGAATTATTCAAATAACGCTTCGGACGAAGCATGGACGAGACCGCCAGTGAATCAGTCCCGGACCCAGCTGCGTTTTCCCTCCATCGCCGGCTTTACGGTGCGCGCCGATTTCGATGGCGGCGCGATGTCCACCGACTTCGGCCCGCGGCACGGGCCATGGTCAAGGCGCTGATCGCCAGCGCACCGCCCGCCGAGGTGCTGGCCCACGCCAGTCGGCGGCTCAAGGCCACCCGCGAGACGCTGTTCGATGCCGTGCAAGGCGAGCTGACGGCCAGCCATGTCTTCGTGCTCAGAGAACTGATGGCCCACATCGAGGATCTGGAGCCGCGCATCGCGCGCTTCGCAGCCCGGATCGCTCCGGGTCCACGCAACACTCGCTTCCGGCTGGCGGCTACTCTTTGCCGGGTCGGGACTTCCACCCGACTGGATTCCTCAAGGAGATTTCCACTTCCCTCTCCTCCAGGCTTCGCCTGGCGCAATGTCACCGTAATTCCCGTGCTTATCCGGTTCGTACCCAAAGACACTATCTGTGGTGGTCGAGCCGCATGGAAAAATACTACGCATGGGGCTATTGTGTGTTGATCGGATAAGCACGCTTCATTCCCTGTACATGCGCACGATGTCGTCCCGTTTCGAAGTCCATTTCGGCGGTCCGCGGGAACGGCCTGGCGCCTTGCGCGACCTGCTGTCGGGCCACGTGGCCGCGACGCCGTCCGGTGCATCTATCGACTGGGCGACCTACTACTTCCGCGACCGCCCGCTGGCGAAGGAACTGGCGGCCGCCCATGCGCGTGGGGTGCGGGTCACATTGGCGCTGGAAGCCCGCCCGCGAACTCCGCATGCCAATCAGGCCGTCATTGCGTTGCTGTCGGGACAGGACGGACTGGGTCCGACGTTCCAGCCGATGCAGGTGCGACGGCTGGCGCCCCTGCCCGGCAGGGTCTGGAAACAGCGGCTGCACGAAAAGATCTATTGCTTTTCCGACCCCGAGCCGATCGCCTTGGTCGGCTCGTTCAACCCCTCCGGCGACCATCCCGAAGCGTCACCCGACATCGTCGCAGAGATCGGCGACCATCACGTCGCGCACAATCTGCTGGTGGGAATCCGCGATCCGCGGATCGTCGGCTTTCTCTCGGAGCACGTGCGTTCGCTGTATCGCGACGGCGCCTGGCTTCCGCTGGGCCTGGGTCGCCGCGTAGCCCGTGACTGCGACGTCGGCGACACCCAGGTTCATCTGTGGCCGCGGCGCGGCACCCACCCGGTCGAGCGCCTGCTGGAACGCTATGGTGCCGGCAGCCGGGTGCGCATCGCAGCCTCGCACCTCAGCAACCGGTTTTCGGTCGCCTGCCTGGTCCGTCTGGCGCGGCGTGGCGCGCAGGTGGAGATCGCGGCGGAGCACACCGAGCGGCGGGTACCGCGGCGCATCGAACGGCGCCTGGCCGACGCCGGCCTCGCCTTTGCGCGGCTCGGCGCCGATGCCAATGTGCCGATGCACCTGAAGTTCGTGCTGGCCGAAAACGGACGCGAGCGGCACGCTGTGTTCGGCAGTTTCAACTGGACAACGCAGTCGTACTGGCTGAATCACGAGCTGGCGGTGATCACCCGCGACGATTCGGTGTTCAAAGCCCTAGATCAGCGCTGGAGGGCAATGGTGTCAAGCCCCCTATATTGGGTGCCCCCGGCCAGCTAGAACGGCCGAGAGCTCTGGGTTCAGCACAGCCTTGCCGAAGTGCGCAACCAGGGCCTGCATCTGATGATCATTCCCGTGCCCGTGGACGTTGATTTTCATCAGTGACCACCCCTGACTTTCGGGCCAGTTTGCGACATCGAATTTCTCGCCGTCGACCACGCTGGCCAGTCGGCCGTTCATGCGCCAAAGCCAATAGAGGCCGAGGTCGTCCGCGTGCGGCGCGAGTTGCAGGATTTTCTGCAGAACCCCGGCTTTCGATTGCAGCGCTCCCGGCGGATAGAGCACGCCACCGACACCGTTCGGAAGAATCCGCTCCGATGCGATTCCTCGCGCCGGCGTGTTCGCACCGGAAATAAGACCCCAGCACTGATACGGCCGAGGCAATCCAGCCTCGTCGGTTTTGATCGCCCGTGCACGCTGCGCGACGATCTGTTCTGGGTGGCGACGCGAATGTGTGAGGATCTGCGCCAGCCAGCCAGGGGGGTACCAAGTATCATCGTCGGCGGTAACGATGAACGCGTCGGACTCGTCGACGAGCGTGGGCAGAATCTTTTTGTAGGACCGCCAATCGTCGCAGAACCGGATGTCGAGGCCTTGTCGCTCCAGTGCCAGTACGCTCGGTGGCAACGAAGCACGGTCCTGATGGGCGATCCAGAGAATGATACGGTCCGCGCGCACGCTCTGGCCGAGCAAACAGCCCAAGGTGTAGTGCAGTGTCGAATATCGCCCGGGGTAGGACGTCAGGCTGACGACGAGTCGACCTGGCAGCCCGTGGTGCCGGGGCTCGCCAGCGCTCGGTACCGATGGCCACAAGCCTTCCAGGAATCGACGCCGATCCGCCGCATCTGGTAGCCGGTCCAGGGCTCGAAACAGCGCCTTCACGTCCTTGGTCTTCAAGGATCGGCTGGCGCTCCTGAGTAGCATCGCGGCCGCCAGCCGGTCGCCTCCGATCATCTGCAGGAATCGAGCACAGCGGCGCAGTGAAGACATGCGATCAGAGTGCCAGGCGCTTGGAACGCTGCGAAATATACCCTGTGACCGCCTTGGCCTTCTCGGTCCAGGTGAACCGCTGCACCAGGTCGGCATGGGCCGCGGCCTTCAGGCGTTCCGTCAGCCCCGGATCCTCCAGTTCCCGGAGGGCTGTCGCCCAGGCGTCCATGTCCTCTGCGGGCACCAGCAACGCAGTGACCCGGTGCTGCAGGATTTCGCGCACGTGGGGAAGATCCGAGGCGATGATCGGCTTGCCCGCGGCCATGTACTGGAAAATCTTCAGCGGTGCCTGCCACATGCCGAATTTGCGACCGTTCACCGAGCGCATGACCGGGCGCGGCGGCGCCAGCAGCACGTCCATCGCGGCGAGATAGGCTGGCACCCGCGCGTTGTCGACGAAGCCATGATAGATGAGATTGTCCAGCGCGCCCGTCCGCGCGCGCCAATCGGCGAGATCAGCGCCGCTGCCGCCGACCACGTGGAAATCGATTTCAGTAAGCCGCGCCGCCAGCGCGGCAACGGTCTCCATGCCCTTGCCGGGGAACAACGACCCGACGTAGCCGCAGCGGCGGGCGCCCGGGCGCCCGCCGACTTCTGCCCCTTGCAGCTTGGCACAGGGCACGTCCGCGCCGTTGCGGGCGAGGAACAGGTCGAGATCACTGATGTCGGGATACAGGCGGCGATAATCCGCGATCACACTTTCGCACACCGCGGTGGCGCCGAGAAAGCTGCGATGCCGGAACAGCCAGCGTTCCGCCCAGCGCATCCCGCGGTTGCCGCGCACTTCGTGCAGTTCGTAGACCAGCGGCGTCTTCGGCAGCGTCAGCGCCGCCAGCAACATCGTGTAGAGATGACGCCCATAGAGCAGGTCGGGAGCCGGCAGCCGTTTCAGTGCGCGCCGCACCGCCAGGGGATAGTGGATCTTCTTGTCGAAGCCGCTGCCACGGCCCCCGAGTTCCTGATGGGTGACGGCGTGGCCCAACAGCAGCAGCCGGAACTCAGTCTCGACGCCATAGCGACCGAGAACGGCCGATGCGTCGTCGACGCCGTTATGCCGCGCGAACAGGCTGACGTCGTGGCCGCAGCGCGCCAGCGCCTCGCACATCCGCACGACGCCAACGCTGCTGGCTTCCATCGACGGCAAGAGTGAACCGGACAAGAAGAAAATACGCACGGAAAAGCAACTCGCATTGATACGGGCCAACTTTCACGCGGCGTCCAAGGCTCGATGCCGGGCCTGTTCCGCTTGAAGGATTCGATTCGGCCCGACTATAGCACCCGGTCCGCTATAATATAATCCGACGATACACAAACGACCGGCAGGAACGCCGCCTCGTGCCCTGCGCGAACCGGCTCTGGCAAGCAGCCTCGCGCACGATCCCTTAAAACGAGCCCCATGTCCGACGCGCCCCTGTTGATCATCCCCGTCGAAAGCCAGGTACGGGAGATGGACGCCAAGCTGCTGCTCGCCTGCTGCGCGGTGGAGCGCGGCTACCGGGTCGTGATCGGCTCGCGCGCCTATGTGCACTACGCGATGGCCGAGCTGCCGCGCGGCATCTACGTCGCCAAGAGCATGCGCGCGCTGAGCAAGCTGATGTTCCAGCTGATCCGCCAGCTCGGTCACGACATCATCGCCTGGGAAGAAGAGGCGCTGGTGCATCCGCCGCCCGAGGTCTTCTATCCGCTGCGCCTGTCGCCGGGCACGATGCCCTACGTCTCGCACATCTTCGCCTGGGGCGAGGAGAACCGGGAACTGCTGGCCGGCTACCCCTATCTGCCCACGGGCCTGCCGATACACCTGACTGGCAATCCGCGCGGCGACATGCTGCGGCCCGAGCTGCGTGCCTACTTCGATGACGAGGTGCAGGCACTGCGCAAGGAATACGGCGACTTTCTGCTGGTCAACACCAACTTCACCGACTGCAATCCGTTCCGGCCGGGGTTGGGGCTGTTCGCGCCGTCGAAGGATCCGTCGCGGCCGCCGCCGATGGGCCAGGCCGGCAGGGGCATGCCGCGCGCCTTCGCCGAAGGCCTGCTCGAACACAAGCAGGCGATTCTCGACGACTTCCTCGCAATGTTGCCGGCGCTGGAGCGGGCGCTGCCGGGCATGGCGCTGGTGCTGCGACCGCATCCCAGCGAGAACCACGACATCTACAAGCAACTCGCCGCGCGCTGCAGCCGCATCCACGTCTCGCACCAGGGCAATGTGCTGCCCTGGCTGCTGGCGTGTCGCGCGCTGGTCCACAACGGCTGCACCACCGCGATCGAAAGCTACGCGATGGGCGTGCCGGCGGTGGCCTACCTGAAGACTTTCGACGCCCGCTACGACCTGGATTTCCAGGGGCTGCCGAACCGACTGAGCGTGCCATGCCGAAGCCTCGACGAGCTGATCGAGACGCTCACGGGCATCATCGGCGCCGGCACCGGCGAGGCCGGGCACGCGACCGCGGAGCGCGACGATCTGATCGGCGGCTACATCACCGCCCGCGACGGCCGGCTGGCCTGCGAACGCATCCTCGACACTCTCGACTCGCTCTACCGCCGCGGGCACGGCCTGCCCCGCGTATCGCTGCCGACGCGCTTGCGCGCCGCGCTGCACGTACGCGCCCGTTCGCTGTTGAAAAAGCGCAAGCAGCGCCGGCCCGGCAATTATCACGATCACCGCTTCCCGCGGATCAGCAGCGACGACGTCGCGCGACGGATCGAACGGCTCGGCCGCACCCTCGGCCGCTTCGGTTCGGTGGACGTGCGGATGCGCAGCGAACACCTGTTCGATGTGTTTTCGAAGGCCGGAACGCCGCGATGAGACTTCCGGCCTTCGTCCGCCGCTTCCACAAACCCGAGCGCGACGCGCAGCGCGCGCAGCAGATCTGGCGCACGTTCGACGAGCAGCGTCATTACGATGCCTACCTCGCGCGCTGCCGCGCCGCCTGCCGCCGCGTGCCGAAGCCCGAGGGCGCGCCTGAACTCGGGCAGCGCGGATTCCATTATTTGCGGGCGCTGACGCCGGAAGCGGCGCGCGCCCGCATCGAGGCCCTGCAATCCGGCCACCAGCTGCAGTTGCTGAAGAAGGACAGCCGGCACCTCGAAGGCTTCCGCGTCGACGATCGCGAATGGCTGACCGGCTTTCTCGACCAGGTGCTGCGCGATCCGGTCGACAGCGCCATCGCCGGCTTCTTCGGCAGCGAATACCTGGTGCACTGGGTCGCGTTCTCGCTGACGCGCGCGGCGCCGGAGCAGGAATCGGTGTCGTTCCGCTGGCACTGCGACAAGGGTCCCAGCGCGCACCTGAAGCTGATCGTCTATCTCAATCCCACCACCGGGCACGGCGGCAACACCGAGTTCATGGATCTCGACGACACCCTGACCGTCGCGCAGCGCGGCTACCTGTTCGGTCGCTCGAAGGCGCGGACCGCAGACACCCGGCATCTCGCCGAACTCGCCGGCCGCCCTCTGTCGACCGAGTTGCGCGACCGCCAGGCCGGTGAAGCGGTGCTGTTCCAGCCGGCACGGGTGCTGCATCGCGGGATCAGCCCCAGCCGCGGGCCGCGCCTGACCGCCACCCTGTGTCTTCTGCCGAGCCCGGTGAACTGGCGCCGCGCACTCGAAGCCGGCGCATTGGCCGATCTGGCCGTGGACGACAAGTGGCATGACGACGCGCTGGATTTCCTCGCCGGCCTCGAGCGGCGCCTCAAGGGCGCGGCGCAGGACGTCTGAGATGCGCTGGGTCGCCTACATGCCGCTGCGCGGCGGCTCGAAATCGATCCCTGGCAAGAACGTCCGTCCGCTGGCCGGGCGCCCCTTGTTCGCCTGGTCGCTGGCCGCGGCGATCGACAGCGGCTGCTTCGACGAAGTCTGGGTCGGCACCGACGCCGATGCGATCCGGCAGTCCGTGGCCTCGCATTTCGGCGACCGCGTGCGGCTGTTTCGCCGCAGCGCCGCGACCTGCACCGATGAAGCCTCCACCGAGAGCGCGCTGCTCGAATTTGCGGCCGCCGAGGACTTCGACGTGCTGTGCCTGCTCCAGGCGACCTCGCCGCTGACACGGATCGACGATTTCCGGACCGCCCGCGGGCGTTTCGAGGAACACAATGCCGATTCGCTGCTGACCGCGGTGCGCATCCATCGCTTCTTCTGGACCGATGACGGTCACGCACTGAACTACGATCCGCTGAAGCGCCCGCGGCGCCAGGATTTCGCCGGTACGCTGATGGAAAACGGCGCGTTCTACTTCACGCGCCGCGCCGTGCTCGAAGGCGGCAACTGCCGGCTCGGCGGCAAAATCATCATGCACGAGATGGCCGCCGACAGCGCCGTCGAGATCGACGAGCCGGAAGACTGGACGCTCGTCGAGCGCCTGATCGAACGCACCCGATCAGGCGGCTAATCACGCCGGTCGCGTTGCCTACCGCGCCGCCGCCGTGCCCAGCGTCTGCTGCAGCCGGTCCAGCGCGATCCAGAAACCCTCGCCTTCGTTCTCATGCCCCTGCCAGATCTCGGGCAGGAACGACGCATCCGGAGTGATTTCGTCGAGACGTCGGTACAAGCTGCGGAAATCGATCTCGCCGTCGCCGATCTGCAGGCCCTCGCCGTCCATGCCCGCGGCATCGGCCACATGCAGATGACGGGTATGCCGACCGACGATCTGCACGAAGTCGTCGAAGGAGTGCTTGAGCAGGTTGCAGGCGAGCTTCGAGTGCGAGACGTCGAGGCACAGGCCGAGCTTCAAGTGTGTGCACAGCTCGTCGATTTCATTGGCCTCGACGAACAGGTTGTGGAAGCGCTGGCCGCCGAAGTGCCAGGGATACGGCGGCATCGTCTGCGGCCAGATCGCGACGTCGACGCTGTCCAGCTCGGCGAGGCTGCGCTTCAGCGTCTGGCGCCGCTGCTGCCGTTCCGACGGCGTCAGCGGCCGGTCGATCGAGAAGCCGCCGACATTGGTGACGATGCCGGTGACGCCGCGGGTGCCGAAGAAGCGCCGCAGCGAACGTGTTTTGTCGATGACGCGTCGCATCTCGCGCAATGACTGCTGCCGATAGGCCTCGTCGGGCGAACACAGGTCGAGCACGTGATCGCCGGCGAACAGCTCCGGCGCGTGGACGACCAGATCCTGCGACAGCCGCTGCGGGAAGTATTTCCCGTCCTCGAGTTCGAGGTCGCGGTAGCTGAGATGGAACTCGAGAAAATCCGGCGCACAGCGCTCGAGCAGCTTGGCGTAGTCGTGATGGCGGACCGGCAGACCCCAGGGGCGGCTGAAACGATAGGTGCGCTTGCCGCTGCCGAACGCCGTGGTGCTGCCATCGAGATCCGATGCGAAGAACGGCGTGCCCGAACGCACCGCCCGCGGCAGCCGCCGGCCGATCAGCTCCAGCATGCGATTGGGCTGCAGGCCGCGGCCAGGGCTGCGCACCTCGAGCATGCCTTCCTCGATCACCTGCCCGGTCGGGATGTCGACATTGGCGAACACCGACTTGGCAAGCGTCACGCGGTTCATCATCTCGCCCTGGGTCACGCGCCGCGGCGCATCGGTACCCATCGACAGCTCGATCTGGCGAATGCCCTCGACCATGCGCGCGAATTCGTCCGGCAGCAGGCTGACGCGGTGGTCGCTGCCTTCCATGTTGCGGTCGAACGTCAGGTGCTTCTCGATCACCCGGGCGCCGACCGACACCGCGGCGATCGACACGAAGATGTCGCGCTCGTGGCCGGAATACCCGACCGTGCATTGCCCGAGCTGCTCGAGCCGGCGCAGGTAACTGAGGTTGACGTCGCGAAACGGCGTCGGGTACGTCGAATTGCAATGCAGCAGCACATACGGCGCGCCGCTGCGCTGCAGCAGTTCCGCGCTCTGGCGGATTTCCTGCTCGGTGCTCATGCCGGTGGAGCAGATCAGCGGCTTGCCGATGCTGCCGAGCGCCTTGAGGAAGCCGTGGTTGGTGAAGTCCGCGGAGGCGATCTTGAACGCCGGCAGCCCGTAGCGGTCCAGCTTCTCCATGCTCGGCTGGTCCCAGGGCGTGCACAGCGGCACCAGGCCACGCCGGCCGGCGTGGTCGAAGCACCGGAACAGATCGTCGGCCGGCAGCTGATAGCGCGCCAGCAGATCGAGCACGTACTGCGTGCCCAGATTCTCGCCCGCGGCGCGGCCGTCCTCGGCACCGCCATAGAGCGTCTCCATGTCACGCATCTGGAACTTCGCGCAGTCGGCGCCGGCATCCGCGGCGGCATCGATCAGGCGCAGCGCCAGTTCCAGGCTGCCGTTGTGATTGTTGCCGATCTCGGCGATGGTGAACACCGGAGCATCGCGGGCGATACGCCGGTTGCCGATCACCACGCCTTCGGCGGGAACCCGGTGCCGCGCGACCGCCTCCAGGCGTCCCCGCGAATCGAGGATCGGCACGTACAGCACATCTTCCAGCAGCGCCTTGATGCGCTCGCGCGAATCATTGGGGCCGACCGCCTTGAACACGCGATTGGCGATCGACAGCGCCGTCGTCTGCAGGCCGTCGGGACCGCCCGCGCCGAGCCAGCGGATCAGGTCGCCGTTGGAGACCGTGCCGAGCAGCACCCCGTTGTGATCGACCACCAGTGCGATGCGCCCCTTCTTCTGCGCGATCAGCTGCGCGACTTCCTGGATCGAGGCGGTGTCGCGCGTAGTGTACTGCTTCAGGTTACGATCGATCAGCATGAATTCTTCCGGAGAAAAGGAAACAGTAGAGCCTCTTGCGAAATTCCCGAACGAGGCTGATTTTCTCACCGGCGATTTCGGCGAAAAACAGAAGCGCGGGTGTTGCCATTGAAGGCATGATGGGAGTGTCGAAGTCACAGCACACCCGCTCAATGAATACTGCCCTATTCGACAGCAGGCGGGAAGATTTTGAGCCAGTCGTCGTTCTTCAATTGCGAGCGGCGGTTTCTGCCCCTCAACCGACAAGGAACCGGGACTTTGAACATAAAAGGAACCGGATAGCCGGGGGCCATCCGGGCTCGGGTCACAGCCGGCCGGCTGCGCGGGCTGAGCGTCTCGAACCGACCTCAGAACGCATCCCACGGAACATGCACCGCACCGCTCATCAGCACGCGCGCGGAGCGCGACATGATGGCCTTCTTGACGACCCATTCGCCGTCGATGAGCTTGGCTTCGGCGCCGACCTTCAAACTGCCGGACGGATGGCCGAAGCGCACGGCTTCGCGGTCGCCGCCGCCGGCGGCGAGGTTGACCAGGGTGCCGGGGATGGCGGCGGCGGTGCCGATGGCCACGGCGGCGGTGCCCATCATGGCGTGATGCAGCTTGCCCATGGACAGCGCGCGCACGCACAGATCAATGTCGCCGGCCTCCACGGCCTTGCCGCTGGAGCTGGTGTAGGTCTTGGCCGGCGCGACGAACGCGACCTTGGGGGTGTGCTGGCGCTGGGCGGCTTCGGCGATGTCCTGAATCAGGCCCATGCGCACGGCGCCGTAGGCGCGGATGGTTTCGAACATCGCCAGGGCCTTGGCGTCGTTGTTGATCGCGTCGCGCAGTTCGGTGCCGCTGTAGCCGATGGCGTCGGCGTTGATGAAGATCGTGGGGATGCCGGCGTTGATCATCGTCGCCTTGAGCGTGCCGACGCCGGGTACTGCCAGATCGTCGACCAGCTTGCCGGTGGGGAAGATCGAGCCGCCGTCTTCACCGTCGTCGGCCGGGTCGACGAATTCGACCTGGATTTCGGCGGCGGGGAAGGTCACGCCGTCGAGTTCGAAGTCGCCGGTTTCCTGGACCTCGCCATTGCTCATCGGCACCTGGGCGATGATGGTTTTCTTGATGTTGGCCTGCCAGATGCGGACTTCGCACAGGCCGTCCTTCGGCACACGCGCGGGGTCGATCAGGCCGTTGCTGATGGCGAACGGCCCCACGGCGGCGGACAGGTTGCCGCAGTTGCCGCTCCAGTCGACGAAGGCCTTGTCGATCGAAACCTGACCGAACAGATAGTCCACGTCGTGGCCTGGCTGCTCGCTCTTGGACAGGATCACGGTCTTGCTGGTCGAGGAGGTGGCGCCGCCCATGCCGTCGATCTGCGCGCCGTAGGGGTCCGGGCTGCCGACCACGCGCAGCAGCAGCTTGTCGCGTGCCTGGCCCGGCACCTGGCAGGGCTCGGGCAGGTCCGTGAGCTTGAAGAACGTGCCTTTGGAGGTGCCGCCGCGCATGTAGGTGGCGGGAATTTTGATTTGGGGCTTGTGGGTCATGATGATCAGTGCGGTGCTGGGCAGGTATAGGGTGGTTGTGCGCGATTGCCTGTATCCGCTGGGGGCGGAAGTGCGGGGATGTTGGTGTGCCTGCGTTGGTCCAGCGGACTCATCCGGATTCTCCTGTCCACGCCGGGATGTCGCGCTGTGCATGCAGTACCCGCCACACATCGACCTGTGTCTCGCGTTCGACGTAGAAAACCAGGTACGGGGAGTCATTCACCGGCCAGAAGCGTAAGCCGGCAAGGTTGAGCGACACGGCATAGCGCGTAGACCCCGTCTGTGGGAAGTCCGCGATGTGGCTGAGCGTCTTTGCAACCGCGGCGGCCCACTTCAGGGCCAAGGCTTCGCGGCCTGCATTCCGGTAGTGGACGGTTGCGCTTCGGATTTCGAGTTCCGCTTGCGGCCGCGCGACTACGGGCTTGGGCAAGGTCACGCCTGCCCCTTGGCAATTTCATGCAGCTCGGCGAAAAGCGCATCGTCCACCAGACGCCCGGGGCCGGAGTTTGCCCCCTCCAGCAGCATGTTCCGCAGCTTTTCGATGTCGCGTTGCTTGCGGATCAGGTCGCGCAGGTATTCGCTGGTGGAGCCGTAGCCGTGCTCGGCCACCTGCGTGTCGACGAAGGTTTTGAGTTCCTCGGGCAGGGAGATGTTCATCGTGGCCATGGCTACTTCCGGTTTGGCAAAGATTGCCATCAACGCTAACCGAGGCCCTGACCCGGCGCAAGCGTGCGGCCAGCGCTTCGTTTGATCGATCGCCGAATCGGGTCATTCCCGCTTTCGCGGGAATGACCCGATGGGGGCGACTAAGCCGCTTTCGACGAGGCCAGGAAATCCTGGGCAAATCGTTGCAGCACGCCGCCGGCTTCGTAGATCGAGACTTCTTCGCCGGTATCCAGACGGCAGGTGACGGGCACTTCCACGGTCTCGCCGTTCTTGCGATGCACCACCAGCGTGAGCGTGGCGCGCGGGGTACGTGCGCCGACCACGTCGTAGGTTTCGGTGCCGTCCAGGCCCAGGGTCTTGCGCGTGGTGCCGGGCTGGAATTCCAGTGGCAGCACGCCCATGCCGATCAGGTTGGTGCGGTGAATGCGCTCGAAGCCTTCGGCGGCAATGGCCTCCACCCCGGCCAGACGCACGCCCTTGGCGGCCCAGTCGCGTGAGGAGCCCTGGCCGTAGTCGGCGCCGGCGATGATGATCAGCGGTTGCTTGCGCTGCATGTAGGTTTCGATGGCTTCCCACATGCGCACGACCTGGCCTTCCGGCTCGATGCGGGTCAGCGAACCCTGCTTGACCTGGCCGTCCACCACCGCCATTTCGTTGATGAGCTTGGGGTTGGCGAAGGTGGCGCGCTGCGCGGTGAGGTGATCGCCGCGATGGGTGGCGTAGGAATTGAAGTCCTCCTCCGGCAAGCCCATCTTGTGCAGGTACTCGCCGGCGGCGCTGTCGAGCAGGATCGCATTCGAGGGCGACAGGTGGTCGGTGGTGATGTTGTCCGGCAGCACCGCCAGCGGCCGCATGCCGGTCAGCGAGCGTTCGCCGGCCAGCGCGCCTTCCCAGTACGGCGGGCGGCGAATGTAGGTGCTCTGCGGGCGCCAGTCGTAGAGCGGACTCAGCCCTTCGTCCTCGACGAACTTGAAGTTGAACATTGGGTCGTAGACCGAGCGGAAATGCTCGGGCTTGACGCTCTGTTCGATGATGGAATCGATTTCCGCATCGTCGGGCCAGATGTCCGCCAGATAGACCGGCTTGCCATCGGTGTCCGTGCCCAGCGCGTCCTTTTCGATGTCGAAGCGGATGGTGCCGGCGATCGCGTAGGCGATGACCAGGGGCGGGGAGGCGAGGAAGGCCTGTTTGGCGTAGGGGTGGATGCGACCGTCGAAGTTGCGGTTGCCGGAGAGCACGGCGGTGGCGTAGAGGTCGCGGTCGATGATTTCCTGCTGGATCTTCGGGTCCAGCGCGCCGCTCATACCGTTGCACGTCGTGCAGGCGAAGGCGACGATGCCGAAGCCGAGATTCTCCAGCTCGGACAAGAGCCTGGCCTCTTCCAGGTACAGCTGCACGGCCTTGGAGCCGGGCGCCAGCGAGGATTTTACCCAGGGCTTGCGGCTCAGTCCCTTGGCATTGGCATTGCGCGCCAGCAGGCCCGCGGCGATGACGTTGCGCGGGTTGGAAGTGTTGGTGCAGCTGGTGATGGCGGCGATGATCACGGCGCCGTCCGGCATTTCACCCGGCACTTCTTCCCACTTGGCGGCGATGCCGCGTTCGCTCAGCGCCGAGGTTGGCAGGCGCTTGTGCGGGTTGGATGGGCCGGCCATGTTGCGCACCACGCTCGAAAGATCGAACCTCAGCACGCGCTCGTATTCGGCGGTCTTGAGGCTGTCCGACCACAGGCCGGCCTGCTTGGCGTAGATCTCGACCAGCCGGACGTTCTCGTCCTCGCGCCCGGTGAGCTTGAGGTAGTCCAGCGTCTTGTCGTCGATCGAGAACATCGCCGCGGTGGCGCCGAATTCCGGCGTCATGTTGGAGATGGTGGCGCGGTCGCCCAGGGTCAGTGCGGAAGCGCCTTCGCCGTAGAACTCCAGATAGGCGCCGACGACCTTTTCCTTGCGCAGGAATTCGGTGATCGCCAGCACGATGTCGGTGGCGGTGATGCCCGGCTGCGGTTTGCCGGTGAGTTCCACACCAAAGATCTCCGGCAGGCGCATCCACGAGGCACGGCCGAGCATCACGCTTTCGGCTTCCAGGCCGCCTACGCCGACGGCGATCACGCCCAGGGCGTCCACATGCGGGGTGTGGCTGTCGGTGCCGACCAGGGTATCCGGGAAGGCGACGCCGTCGCGCGCGTGCACGACCGGCGACATTTTCTCCAGATTGATCTGGTGCATGATGCCGTTGCCGGGCGGAATCACGTCGACGTTCTTGAACGCCTTCTTGGTCCAGTTGATGAAGTGGAAGCGATCCTCGTTGCGGCGGTCCTCGACGGCGCGGTTCTTCTCGAACGCGTCCTTGTCGAAGCCGGCATGCTCCACGGCCAGCGAGTGGTCCACGATCAGCTGCGTCGGCACCACCGGGTTCACCTTGGCGGGGTCGCCGCCCATGTCCGCGATCGCGTCGCGCAGGCCGGCCAGGTCCACCAGCGCGGTCTGGCCGAGAATGTCGTGGCACACCACGCGGGCCGGAAACCACGGGAAATCGAGGTCGCGCTTGCGGCCGATCAGCTGGCCCAGATAGGCGTCCAGCATTTCGGGATCGGCGCGGCGCACCAGGTTCTCGGCGTGCACGCGCGAGGTGTAGGGCAGCTTGTCGTAGGCGCCTGGCTCGATCGCGTCGATTGCGGCGCGGGTATCGAAATAGTCCAGCTGGGTGCCGGGGAGGGGTTTTCGAAACTTTGTATTCATGGGCGCATCCGGGTGGACGTCTTAATAAAAATCTCCCCTCTCCCACCGGGAGAGGGGCTGGGGGTGAGGGCGCTTTTCGTCACAACGGTGGTTGGCCATACGAAGAAACAGCGCCCTCATCCGTCCCTTCGGGACACCTTCTCCCTTGGGGTGAAGGGAAGCGCTTGGCGTGACTTAAACGCGCTCGCCAATCGGCACGAACTTCTGATCTTCCGGCCCCGTGTAGTTCGCGGACGGGCGGATGATCTTGCCGTCGATGCGCTGCTCGATGATGTGCGCGCTCCAGCCGGCGGTGCGGGCAATCACGAACAGCGGCGTGAACATGTTGGTGGGCACGCCCATCATGTGGTAGCTGACGGCGCTGAACCAGTCCAGGTTGGGGAACATCTTCTTGATGTCCCACATCACGGTTTCCAGGCGCTCGGCGATGTTGTACATCTTCATCGCGCCTTCTTCCTCGGAGAGTTGCTTGGCGACCTTCTTGATGACCTTGTTGCGCGGATCGGACACCGTGTAGACCGGGTGGCCGAAGCCGATCACGACTTCCTTTTTCTCGACGCGAGCCTTGATGTCGGCCTCGGCTTCGTCCGGATTGTCGTAGCGCTTCTGGATCTCGAAGGCCACTTCGTTGGCGCCGCCGTGCTTGGGTCCGCGCAGCGCGCCGATGCCGCCACAGATCGCGGAGTACATGTCCGAACCCGTGCCCGCGACCACGCGCGAGGTGAAGGTGGAGGCGTTGAACTCATGCTCGGTGTAGAGCACCAGCGAGGTGTGCATCGCGCGCACCCAGGACTCCCTGGGCTTCTCGCCGTGCAGCAGGTGCAGGAAGTGCCCGCCGATGGAATCGTCGTCGGTTTCCACTTCGATGCGCTTGCCGTTGACGGCGTAGTGATACCAGTACAGCAGCATCGAGCCGAGGCTGGCCATCAGGCGGTCGGCGATGTCACGCGCGCCGGGATGGTTGTGATCGTCCTTCTCCGGCAGCACGCAGCCGAGCACGGAGACGCCGGTGCGCATCACGTCCATCGGGTGCGCCGACGGCGGCAGCTGTTCCAGCGCGGTCTTCACCGCGATCGGCAGGCCGCGATAGGCCTTGAGCTTGGTCTTGTATCCACGCAGTTCGGCGACGGTCGGCAGCTTGCCGTGAACCAGCAGGTAGGCAATTTCCTCGAACTCGCAGGCTTCGGCGACGTCGAGTATGTCGTAGCCGCGGTAGTGCAGGTCGTTGCCGCTGCGGCCCACGGTGCACAGCGCGGTATTGCCCGCGGCGGTACCGGACAGGGCAACGGATTTCTTCGGCTTGAAGCTCGGGGCGGGGGTATCGCTCATCAGATGTCTCCTTTACTTGTTCTTGGCCTGCGAAAACAGCTCGTCGAGCTTGTCCTCGTAGGCGTGATAGCCAAGATACTTGTACAGGTCCGCACGGGACTGCATGGTGTCGACCACGTTTTTCTGCGTGCCTTCGCGACGCAAGGTCTCGTAGAAATTCAGAGCCGCCGCGTTCATCGCGCGATAGGCGCCGCAGCAGTACAGCGCGATATCCACGTTCACCGAGCGCAGTTCGTCGGTGGTGAAGAACGGGGTGGAACCGAACTCCGTGAGGTTGGCCAGGATCGGTACTTTAACCGCTGCCTTGAAGCGCTTGTAATCGTCCAGGGTCTTCATCGCTTCCGGGAAGATCATGTCCGCGCCGGCTTCGACATAGGCGATGGCGCGTTCGATTGCCGAATCGATGCCTTCGACGGCGGCGGCGTCGGTGCGTGCCATCACCACGAAATCGGCATCGGTCCTGGCATCCACTGCGGCCTTCACGCGGTCCACCATCTCGGCCTTGGTCACGACTTCCTTGCCGGGGCGGTGGCCGCAGCGCTTCTGGCCGACCTGGTCCTCGATATGCACCGCCGCCACGCCGGTCTTGATGCAGGCCTTGATCGTGCGCGCAATATTGAAGGCGCCGCCCCAGCCGGTATCGATGTCGATCAACAGTGGCAGCGAGCAGGCGTCGGTGATGCGGCCGGCGTCGGTGAGCACGTCTTCCATCGAGCTGATGCCGAGGTCCGGCACGCCGAGCGAGTTCGCCGCCACGCCGCCGCCGGAGAGGTAGACCGCCTTGAAGCCGGTGGCCTCGGCGAGCTTGGCGGCGTAGGCCGTGATCGCGCCGACAACCTGCAGCGGTTGTTCGATTTCCACCGCTTGGCGGAAACGCGCGCCGGGGGACGTCATGTCGCTCATGGAATGCTCCTGGAGGACGGAAATGAGTTTGTCGCCTAACAGTGTCAAGCAGCGTGCCAGCGCGGGCTTGGGTCATCAGGCGCGATTCCATGAAGTGTGAAATTGTTCAAAAACAATTGGATGAAGAAACTATATGAAGTCGGATCATGTTGCTTTCGAGATTCATTGATGAGGTGTCGACGTTTCATTGATGTTTCATGTGTAACATGCGTGTTCCACTGTTTCAGGACTTTCCGTGGCCGCAAGCAAGAGCAGTAAACGTCTGCGTAGTGCCGATGAGGTCTCGCGCGATCCGGTGTTGTGGGCCGTCAGCGTGTCGCGCCTGTCGACGCTGATCGGCGACGTGGTGCCGGAATTCGGTGACCGCGCGCGCATCGAGATGATCAATCTCGGTTTCGAGGACGCCGTGCGCCAGGTGCGCCGTCGCGCCGGCGAGGAATGCGACGTGCTGATTTCGGCCGGTTCCAACGGCGCCTATCTGAAACACCGCGTCGACAAGCCTGTGGTGTTGATCCGCGCCAGTGGCTTCGACCTGATGCAGGCGCTGTCGCGCGCGCGTTCGCTGTCCGACCGTATCGGCGTGGTCACGCACGAAACCGACATGCCGCCCTTCGCCGAATTCCGTCGCATGTTCGAACTGCCGATCGAGCAACGCGCCTTCGTCACCGCCGAGGACGCGCGCAACCGCGTCGCCGAACTGGTCAATCGCGGCGTCAAGGCGATCGTCGGCACAGGGCTGGTGGTGGAGTTGGCCGAGCAGGCCGGCGTTTCCGGCCTGCTGTTGTATTCGGCGGATTCGATTCGCACCGCCTTCGAGACCGCGCTGGACATCGCCGGCTTGGTCCGCGGCATCGACAGCCGCGAACGTCCGGCGCCGCGCCGCGCGCCAAGGCGTGGCGGCGGACCCAAGCCTGCGGCAGACGGCTTCCTCGGACACAGCGAAGTCGCGGTCCAGGTGCGCGAGGCGGTGGCGATCTACGCCGACACGGATGCCACGGTACTGATCGAAGGCGACACCGGGACCGGCAAGGAACTGGTGGCCCAGGCTCTGCACCAGGCCAGCGGCCGAGCGGCCAACGCCTTCGTTGCCGTCAACTGCGGCGCCGTCGCCGAATCGCTGCTGGAGGCCGAACTGTTCGGCTACGAGGAGGGCGCGTTCACCGGCTCGCGTCGCGGCGGGCGCATCGGCCTGATCGAGTCCGCGCACCACGGCACGCTGTTCCTGGACGAAGTCGGCGAAATGCCGCTGCCCTTGCAGACGCGCCTGCTGCGCGTGCTCGAAGAGCGCGAGGTGCTGCGTGTGGGATCATCGCGACCGGTGCCGGTGGACGTGCGCGTGATCGCGGCCACGCATCGCCCTATCGAGGCGATGGTGGAGGAGGGCGGCTTTCGCCGCGATCTCTACTACCGGCTCAATGTGCTGCGTATCGCCTTGCCGGGCCTGGCCCGGCGCCGTCAGGACGTGGCGATGCTGGCCGAACACTTCCTGCAGGCCGGCGCTCAGCAGGCCGGCGAGGTCATGCCGGAGCTGGACGCCTCCGCGCTGGCCTTGCTCCAAGCGCACGACTGGCCCGGCAATGTGCGTGAGTTGCGCAATCTCATGGAACGTCTGGCGGTCATCACGCGCGCCAGCGGCCAGCTCATGATCGACGCCGGCCTGCTGCAACGGCATGCGCCGGAGCTGACTGCGCGGCCGGCGCCGGCCCGCCTGACGCGGGGCTCCGCGCGGCGCCCGGACCGCACACAACTGCAACAGGCGCTGCAACGCAGCGCCGACGATCGCGCCCACCTGGCCGCGCAGTTCGGCATCTCGCGCACGACTCTATGGCGCTGGTTGCGCGAGGCGGGTTTGCAGTAGGCCATTTTGCGCCGGATCGAGAGGGTTTTTGGGTTTCACGCAAAGACGCAAAGTAAAGTCAAAAGCATTCATCGTTCAAACTCTTTTTCTTGGCCCCTTTGCGTCTTCGCGCGAAACCAGAAAAAGGTTCCGCAACAGCCTACGAGCACAACATGCCGCTGGCGTATCCTCGGCGCAATTCCATTGAACGCGCTGACATGACTTCAGACACGATAGGCCCGGATCGAGGCGCCGGCGCTCACACCGACTTCAGCCAGGCGATGAGCTATGGCGATTACCTGCAGCTGGATACGCTGCTGGCGGCGCAAAAGCCGCTGAGCGATCGTCACGACGAACTGCTGTTCGTGATCATTCATCAGGCCACGGAACTGTGGCTCAAGCTGGCACTGCACGAACTGCGCGCCGCGCGCGAGGCGATCCGCACCGACAAGCTGGAACCGGCCTTCAAGAACCTTTCACGGGTGTCGCGCATCCAGGCGCAGATGATCCAGTCTTGGGATGTGCTGTCGACGATGACGCCGGCCGACTACAGCAGCTTCCGCGAAGCATTGGGGCAGTCCTCGGGCTTCCAGTCTGCACAGTACCGCGAGCTGGAATTCATGCTCGGCAACAAGCTGGCGCAGCTGATCGAACCGCACCGGCACCGCGCCGATCTGGCGGCGCGACTGGATGCGGAGCTGGTCGCCCCCAGTCTGTATGACGAGGCGATTCGCCTGTTGGTCCGGCGCGGCTTCGAAATCGACGGCGCACTCCTGAAGCGGAATCTGCGTGAGCCGCACCGCAGCGACGCCACCGTCTTGGCCGCCTGGCTGGCGATCTATCAGGATTCAAAGCGCTACTGGGACTTGTACGAACTGGCCGAGAAACTGGTGGACCTCGAAGACTGGTTCCAGCAATGGCGCTTCCGCCACATGAACACCGTGCGCCGCATCATCGGTTTCAAGCGCGGCACCGGTGGCACCGCCGGCGTCGGCTATCTCAAGAGTGCACTCGATACCGTACTGTTTCCCGAACTGTGGGAAGTGCGGACGCAGCTATGAATCGCGAGGATTGCGAGGCCTTGGATCGGGAAGACCCGCTCCGCCCGTTTCGGGACCGATTCGAACTGCCGGCCGGGCTGATCTACCTGGACGGAAACTCCCTGGGCGCGCTGCCCAAGGCTACCGCCGCGCGTCTGGCCGATGTGAGCCGTCGCGAATGGGGACAGGACCTGATCGGCAGCTGGAACCGCAATGGCTGGGTCGATATCCCGCAGCGCGCCGGCGACCAGGGCGTGGTCGGCGATTTTCGCGCGCCGGACGTATTGCGATTCGGATTCACGCCGCTGTACACCCGCTATTGCGACGTTTGGGACGCGGCGGCTGCACTGAGCCGTGTGATGCGACAGGAAATATGGCGGCGCCCCGAATACCAGACCGGGCTTGTTGTGAGCTGAGTCTCGAACGGGCTCACGATCACCGTTTTCCCGAGCTGCTGATTGTGTCATCGCAAGGAGCGGCTCGATTTTTCGAGATTCAGGTCACAAAAACCGATTGAGCTACCCTTTCTACGGGATATACAAAGAAATCGTTCGTGTCCAGAATACCCCTTTCCTGCGACTCGACGGTCCCGCAGGGCGAGGGGGATTTTTGTGAGCGTGAGGAAATTTCGTCTGAGTGCCGCATTCGTTCCTTGGTCGTTGTCGGCCGGGCTGGCGGTCAGCATCGCATCCGCGCTGCTTTGGCCGACGCCGCGTGTCGCGGCCATGGAGAGTGCGGAACTGCGTGATGTGCGCTACGACCCACTCGAACGCATGCGCCTGCGTGACCGCAAGATCGACAATATCGAGGCCGTGATTCCGCCGCAGTGCTACACCAAGACGGAGGGCGTCTCGAATCCGTGCTGGACCTGCCACACCGATGCGAACGGTCAGAATTTCATGGCCGATGCCGGCCTACAGGAGGCCTATGCATTCAGCGAGGCCGGCATGACCAATCACTGGAGCAACCTTTTCGGCTCGGACCGTCGCCACGAGCTCGTCGATGCGATAAGCGATCGCGAGATCCTCGACTACATCAGGCAGGACAACTACAGCCCATTGCGCGAAGCACTCGCGGAGCGGTCGAAGTATTTGGGATGGCGCCCCGATATCGACTTGGCTCAGGGATTCGATGCTGAGGGCTTCGCGGTCGACGGAACTCAGTGGCGCGCATTTCGGTTCAAGCCCTTTCCGGGTACGTTCTGGCCCACCAACGGCTCGACCGACGACATTCTGATCCGCTTGCCGCAGCGGTTTCGGCAGACCGCGTCAGGCACTGATTCGCGAGAGATCTACAAGATCAACCTTGCGATTCTCGAACTCGCGATGACGCAGGACGAGCGTATCGGCAATGCCGCGGTTCAGCGAACCGTCGAGCCGCTGAACGAAGTGGTTGCCGGCCTGGATCTCGACGGCGACGGCACCCTCGAAACCCGGGTCACCCGTTTGCACGGACTGCCTGCCGCATACGTGGGAGCCGCAGGCGACGTGAAAGTGCGCCGCTACCAATATCCGCTGGGAACCGAGTTCGTACATACGGTTCGTTACATTGATCCCGATGAAGGATCACTGTTGAGTGCCCGGCTCAAGGAACTGCGCTACGCATCCAAGCGTTACGAGATCGGCGAGGCCATCACGCGCATTCGCTACGAGGCCGAACAGCGCGAAAAGGATGTCGGTGCACCGCCTCGCTTCGGCGGCAATGCGCAGACCGGGCTTATCAACAGCTTTGGTTGGTTGCTGCAAGGCTACATCGAGGACAGCGACGGACTGCTGCGGCTGCAGACGCGCGAAGAGCACATGTACTGCATGGGCTGCCATTCGACGCTTGGTGTAACGGTGGATCAGACCTTCGGATTTCCGCGCAAGGTGCCAGGGGCGGACGGATGGGCGCACCAGAACCTGGCCGGAATACAGGATGTTCCCCAGGTACGCCTGCCTCACGGGGAATATCGGACCTATTTCGAGCGCGTGCGCGGCGGCGACGAATTCAGAGCCAACGACGAATTGCTGGCGAGATTCTTCTCCGGTGGCGATCTCGACATGGCGCGCCTTCGCGCCGCTGGCCGCGAAGGCCATGGAGACATCCGCGATCTGATCGTTCCGTCCCGGCAGCGGGCGCTCGAACTGAACAAGGCCTATCGCGCCTTGGTGCTATTGCAGGACTTTGAACTGGGCCGCGATTTCGCTCTTGGTGATATCCAGAACGTTCATCGCAGGATCGAAAACGAGGAAACCGATCTGAACCGCACCGGACGTGTCTATCGCGATGGCCGGCTTTGGCTGAATTGGTGTGGATCTCCCGGATCCTGTCCGGATTCGAAGGAAATCGCCGTAAATCCATGAGCCTAAGCCCATGAAGCAGCAGAAGGGGTAACCGCTGTTGATTGCGACGGCGGAATGTCAGTCCGCGATTCAATCGTGGATATCGCAGAGAGATTGCAGTGAAGGAGATTGCAGTGAATAAGCATTTCAGCAGGGTTTTTGGGGGTCTGTCTTTGTGCCTGATTCTTGCGGCATGTGATGGGGGCAGCAACGGTGGCGGTATGGACGAGCCGCCACCGCCCGACGAAGGTGTCACGATTTCGGGCACGGTCGTGGATGGTCCGGTCGATGGTGCGACGGTCGTCGCCTATTCCGTGGAAAGCGGCGGTGGCGACGGCGCCGAACTCGGAACGGCCAGCACGTCCGCTGACGGCACGTTCTCTCTTGAACTGGATGCCGTTCCGACCGGCGCGGTACGCCTCAAATCCACGGGCGGCACCTATACCAGCGAAGCTGAAATCACCAAGACCTACTCCAGCCAGTTACTGAGCGTGATGCTGGACGAGGTTCCGGAAGCGGGCCTAAGTGACATCGTGATCACGCCCCTGACCACGCTGGTGGACAGTCGTGCCAGCGCGCTGCTGTCCGAAGCCAGCTCGGCCAAGGCGTTCTCCGAAGCTTCGGGCCAGGCCGAAGACGAAATCAAATCCTTGTACGGATTCTCGGGTGATGCCCCTGCGTTTTCCGGCCTCCGCCCGGACTTTCTGAGCGGTGCCGGAAACGGCGCGCACCTTGGCCTGGTGATTGGCTCGTTTCAGGAACTTGGCCGCCGCTCGGCGCGCGACCCGGGTGAAATCCTCAGAGCGATTGCGCAGGATCTGCGCGATGGCGAGCCCGACGGGCGCGATCACGAGGCGCCGGTTTTGTTCGGCGAGGAAGATCCCGCACCGATCACGCTCGCAACCTCGGATTTCCTGGGTGCCTTGTCGTCCTACATCGATCCGGCCAATCTGGCGACGATTCTGGCGGCCAACGATGTTGAACTCGATCCAGCGGTGGTCGAGGACGTCCGCGGTGCGATCGTCGAGGCGGCGCCCGAATCGGCTGCACTGCAGATCGGCTCCTCGGGCGCCGTTACGGTGATCACCTCGGCGGGGACACAGATTGTCTATATTGCCGCTCGCGAAAACGGGATCAAGGCGATCGACATGACCGATCCGGAGAATCCGGTTCTGCTGCCGCTGACCGAGCTCAACGAGTCCCTGGCGGCACTCGATACGCCACTCACCAATATCGGTGGTGTGATCGCGGTTCCTGGCGCGGCGACGCCACAGTTGGTGCTGTACGACTACAGTCAGGCGCGAGTCGTGCTCGCCGACGTGGCCGGCGAGACTGTGCTGGCGGACGTCAACTTGGCCGATTCCTTGGAGACCATCACGGGGTTCTCGGGGGGCAGCGCCTATATTTCCAGCGGCATTCCGGACCCGACCCGCGGTGTGGTGTGGCTGGCCACGGGTGATGGTTACTATCCGTTCGACTATTCCACCTTCGAACTGGGCACGCCGATCGACCTCGTCGGTGAGCAGCTGATCGCAGAGAATATCGGCGGCAACGCAGGCGCGGATTTGCTGTTCTCCCCGAATTACGGCGCCGGCAGCGGCGGCGGGCTGCAGTTGGTCAATCTCGTGGAGAAGCGTGCCTACGCCATGGACGACGATCAGTTCCAGGAACAATTCGCGGTACCCAACGGCGGCGAAGGCTACCCGTTCGGCATCGTCGATGCCGGTGCGGTCGACAGCACGTTCAATGTCGGCATTCTGACCGGCGAGGACACCTCGTACGTCGCATTTCTGGACATGAGCGACCCCGCCAGTTTTGTGTTTGATGACGACACGGAGACCTTCAGTATCAGCGACGCGACGCTAACGGTGGTGCTCGACACCCAGGATGAGAGCGCCTATCCGGTTCTCAGTGGTGCGGCGGTGGACTCCCAGACCCATCTCGCACTGTTCATGGCCGGGTATTCGACCACCATCATGGTTGGCGAACTCGACGATCCGATGAATCCGGCCGGCGATACCTGGGCCGGCATGACCGACTGGGCGGTGTACTCGCCGACGGGCAGCGAATACAGCTATTCGCGCGATCCGCACGCCGTCGGCGTGGTTCAGGCGATTGCCGATAGTCAGAGTTACGGGTTCCTGCTGTCGAGCGCTCCGGCCATCCTGATGATCGACATGGCCGCGTTTCTGGAACAGCCTCGTGTCGAGGTCGGCCATGCGCTCGCTGCCACGCCGTTCGATGGCGCCATCGTCAAGACCATTGCCATTGGCGGCACGCCTGCTCTGAAGCAGCAGCCGGCTCCGGAAACGCAGCGTGGCTTCGGCTTCACCTATCAGCAATGACTCGATTGAGTCGGTAGCGTGAAATGTGTGGTCGGGAAGGGGGCGCAGGCCCCCTTCCTCTTGTGAGCTTGAAAGCGCTCAGGCAGCCTTCAGTTTTCAGTTGGTATCAAGAGGTGGCGTCAACTTCGACGCGCTCGGCATTCAAGACATCCAAGTGAGACACCTTGCTAAGCCTGCCTGGCATTGCCTGCTGCTGTTCAGCCTCATCGCAGTGATGCCGAGTTGGGCGCAATCGATGCAGGCCGGCGCGTGCACGGCCAACGCCGCGCCTGGCGATGATCTACAGGCCGCCATCGACCGCGCAGGCAAGCAGGCCGACCCGGCCACGCTGTGCCTGGCCGCCGGCGAATACCTGCTGGATAATTTCGTCAATATCACGCGCGACGGATTCACGCTGCGCGGGCAGGGCGCCGAAACGGTGATTCGTCTGCCCGACGGCGCGGAGACTCCGGCGATCGTGGTGGGCGACTATCGCAAGGAGACGCCGGGGCGCCGGATTCATGACGTGACCCTGGAAAGGATGCGCCTGATCGGCAGTGGTTCTGACGGCAGCGAGCTGCACGCCGAATACCCGTATCTGCGCAACAGCGTGGTGGTGGTGCGCGCCGGCGAACGGGTCACCGTGCGCGAGTTGCAGGTCAGCGATTGCCGCAGCGCCTGCATCCTCACCGAATATCACAGCAGTCAGATCACGATCGTCGACAATGTGGTGAGCCACGCGGCCTGGGATGGCATCTCGCTCAACCGCGGCGGCAGGACCGTGATTCGCGGCAACCTGTTGCAGGACAATGTGGCTGCCGGCATCACCACCGAGTTTCTCGAAAACAGCGTGATCGAGGATAACCGCTTCATCGGCAACGGCTCTCACGGCGTCTATCTGGCCGATGCCAACAGCAACACCTTCCGCAACAATCGTTTCGAGGACAATGCCGGCGCCGGCATCTACCTCACCTGCTCGATCCGCTATCGCGATCCGGTGCTGTGCTGGGACAACAGCATGAGCCACGGCAATCGTTTCGAGCACAATGTGTTTCAGGACAACGGCTTCGGCTACCTGATCGGCGTGGATTCGGCGGCGAATTGCAAGCGTCCGAACTTCGAAGCCAACCTGTCCCGCAATGAAGTGTTCCGCAACAGCGAAAACAGCGAACCGGACTGGAACACCTACGGCTATTGTCTGCGCTACGAAGGTTCGCGCACGGAATAGCCGCGGGGTTCCGACAGGCGGTTCAGCCTCGTGATGCGATCCAGACTTAACTGAGTCGCGCGCGGCGTGATGCCGACCGACCCTCTCCCGCTTGCGCTGAGCATTACCCACAAGGTGACTG